>PLZT01000430.1 GCA_003152255.1 Methylocystaceae bacterium
GCACTTCATGTTTGAGCCGGCCAGGCGGGATTTCGCGCTCATTCCGGTCAATACGGCTCAGGCCTATCTGGGAGAGGGAACCTTTCACTCCGCTCTTTCCATCAGCGTCACGCAGGACTTGAGCGAGCAAGTTTCGGTCAGCGCCGGCAAGTTCAACATGATGACGCTGGCGTCGCGAACGCCGTTGATCGGCGGCGGCGGCATCGACACTTTCATGAACCGGGCGCTCGCGCTGCCCTCGACCGGCGTCGCCTACACCGCCGCGCGCGGCGGCGCCGCCGACAGGGTCGTCATATCCGCGCCCTATCTCATCGGCGGGCTCGTGACGATCAAGACCGCGCCGGTCATTGTGACGTTCGGCGTCCTCGATCCGCGCAGCGCGGAGAATCCGAAAGTGATCGAGCATCCCTTCGAAAAGGGCGTCGCGGCAGGCGTTTCGGCGACCGTTCCGACGGAGATTTTCGGTCTTTCCGGCTTCCACACCCTACGCGCCGCCTATAGCGACGCGCGCGGCGTCGATCTCGACGAAATCGGCCCAATACGCCCGCTGGCCGGCGCGTCGGTCGTCACCAAGAAGGGTTATTGGTTCGGCTCGTACGCGATCCAGCAGAACCTTTTTCAAAGCGAGACGAATCCGGCGGTCGGCTGGGGCCTGTTCGGCCTCGCGGCCCGGTCCGACGGAAACCCGACGCCGGTCAAATGGAACATGCTCGTCGGCCTCGCCGGCAACAATCTGCTCGACGGCCGCGAGAACGACCGCTGGGGCGTCGGCTTCTTCCACTATGGCGTGACCGAACCCTTGCTCGCCGGACTAAACGCGCTCGGCTTCGCCAGACGCGGCGAGGGCGGCGTGGAGGGCTTTTACAACTTCGCGATGGGCCGTGGCTACGCCTCTCCGCCGATCTGCAAATCATCGACCCGTGGAATCCCAGCAAGCAGCGGGAGACAGTCTCGGCGCTGCGTTTGCAGACGAAGTTTTAGCCGCCGTTCATCGCGTCGCGACCGTCACAGCCCCGCTAATTTACTGACGAGTCTTTGGACCAATTCCGCGATTGGGTATTTGAACAGGAATAGCGGCGCCATTGGGAGCAAGGCCGCGGTCATGACCGTCACCGACAGACGCGTGCTCACGGGAACCGTGCGCATGCCGCGCACGACCGCGACGCTATTGGACAAATCGGCCAACGACTGCAAATCGGGCGTGCCCAACAAGGGTTCCGCCGGGGCGCCGGACGCGTTCAGCCATTTCTTTTCAAAGTCGTTCACGTAACGCGCCGCGAACGCCCCATAGTCGCTCAAGCCCTTCTCCCGGCAGGCCCGCAGCTTGAGGGCGAAAAAGCATGGCGGCAGAAGCACCAGCGCGAGGCCCGCGACAAGGGTGATGGCCAGCGCGGGGTAGATCGTCTCGAAGACCGATACGCCCGACGCGAAGGATGCGGACATGACCGCCGAGACCGCCAGGACCAGGGGGGCGAAATAGGTCTGCGCGACTTCGAGATATCCCAGCCCGGCGGCGCCGTCGGGATGCGTCGCCACCAGATGGAGCTCCAGTCTGGCCACGCGCCACAGGAAACACCACCAGAGGGCGACCCGCCAGAGCCAGCGAAACATCAAGAAGCGAAACAGCGGCAGGCAAACAAACCAATACCACGCTCCGGCCAAGCGAAACTCGTCGATGACGCGGATCGGATCGGCCGCCGCCGTTTTACCCGACAGGTGAAACCGCGCCGCGAACACGGTCAACAGCACGGTCGCCAGCAGGCACATTATTTCCGGAAGCCAAGAGTCTCGCCATCGGCCGGTCCGCGCGATCTCGGATCGCAGGGCCGGCAGCGCATTCTCGGGCACGACGCCCGAACGCACGATCAGGCCGACAAACTCCCGCAATCTTGAATCCAGCAAGGACTCGCACAGAAAAAACAGCGGAATGACCAGGAGCAAGCGAACATGCGCGGCGATGACGGTGAGGGAAAACAACTTGGGAGCGACGCCCTCGATGATCGCCAGCGCCAGCAGGATCGACCATGAGAGCAAACCCAGCGCCAGTCCCAGCGCGAATGCGCTCCTCCTCCCGCGGACGAGGCCGAGGCGCGCGCCCAGCCGGTGAAGCGGGCCGCCGAACAACGAGAATTCCTCGAAGTTTACTTGTTGTTCCATGGGCGGCGTTCCCCGATCGGCCATAAACTAATGATTGGATATCGCCCCTCACTATAGCGCGCTCGCCACGCCGTCGAGCGGCGCCCTCGACCCCGCGCGAATCCTTCTCCCACTCGTGGGAGAACGCAGCCTCGCGAAGCGAGGTCGGATGAGGGTCCTTGGGAGGGATGCAACCAAGCCGCGGCGTCCCTCATCCGACCCCACTTCGTGGGGCCACCTTCTCCCACAAGTGGGAGAAGGGAAAAACGCCCCTACCCCGCGAGACTCTTCGCCAGTTCGTCCGTGTGCGCGTGCATTGTTCGCGTCATCTCGTCGACTTCCCGCGCCAGCGAGACCATGGCTTCCACGCCGGCGCCGGTCTTGGCCATCGCGCTCGCGACCTGGCCCGCGTGGACCGACATTGTGTTGGCGCTGTCGGCCGTCGAGCGCACGCTGCGGGCGATGTCCTTGGTCGCGGTGTCCTGCGTGTGGACCGCGTTGGTGATGGTCGCGGAAATCTGCTCGACCTCGGCGATCTTGCGCTTGATCTTGTCGATCGAGGCGACAGACTGGTCCGTCGCCGCCTGAATCTCGGAGATTTGCTCGGCGATGTCCTGCGTCGCCTTGCCGGTTTGCGTCGCGAGACTCTTGACCTCCTGCGCCACCACGGCGAAGCCGCGGCCGGCCTCGCCGGCGCGCGCCGCCTCGATGGTGGCGTTGAGCGCCAGAAGATTGGTCTGCGCGGCGATACGCGAAATGAGGTTCACCACATCGCCGACCCGATTGGCGGCGGCGGCGAGCCGCAGCATTTCGGCGCTGGAGCCGTTGGTCTCCGAGACCGCCTGACGCACCACGGCGGTCGACTCCACCGCCTGTCGGCTGATCTCGCCGATCGCCGCCAAAAGCTGCTCGGAGGCGGTGGCGACGGCGGCGACATCGCTCGCCGCTTGCAGCGACGCCGTGCGGGCGCGATCGGAATCGGCGCGCGAGAGGCGCTCCTGGTCGATCATCGCCTCGGAGGAGGCCGCCATGCGCCGGGTCATGTCGCCGAGCTTGGCGGTGGCGGCGGAAAGATCGACGGAATAATGCTCAACCTTCTCGCGGATCGCCGCCTCGCGCCGCAGCCGCTCCTCGCGGTCGTCGCGCGCCTTGATTTCGGCGGTGAGCATGTTGTTGGCGCGCACCGCGTCCCGCAGCACGGCCAGCGCGCGAGATATGTCGCCGATCTCGTCGGTGCGGTCGGTCTCGTGCACGTCGATCTCGGTGTCGCCCGCGGCGAGATCGACCATCTGGCGCGCGATCAGCTTGATCGGCGCGGAAATGGTGGCGTTCATCGTCGGCACGGAGACGCAGAGGATCAGCAGCGCGGAAAACACCGTGCCGATGGCGAGCTCGACGGCGAGCGAATTCGCCGCGTCATGCGCGAGCGCCAGCACCGCGAGGGCCTGAGCGGGGCCAACCGGGCTCGTGACCACCGTGAGGTCGCGCAAATGCACGACGCCGACATAGGCCGCCGCGCCCATGAACACCATCAGCGTCAGGAACAACAGCTGACGCACGACCAATCCGGCGCCAAGCGAAAGATTCCGCATGAAAAGCATCCGATCTTGTGGAGGAATGTTTGAGCCGCATTGTAAACGGCTGTTCGCTCACGCCGGGTTAACGGCGGCGGGGATTTGTGTTGGAAATGAAGGGCCACGCGGATGGGCGCGCCCTTCTCCCACTTGTGGGAGAAGGTGGCCTCGCGAAGCGAGGTCGGATGAGGGTTCCTGGGAAGTTCCAACCAAGCCGCGGCGCCCCTCATCCGTCATGCTCCGCATGACACCTTCTCCCGTGAACGGGAGAAGGGAGCGCCCAGCGTTTGTCGTCTAACTCCCGCGTAGCGCGTTCAGCACCTTCAGCCCGGCGCGGCCGTCGCGCTTCATGCCGATCTTGCCCTCGAAATCGGCGATGGCTTCCTTGGTCTGCGTGCCGATCACGCCGTCGGGTTCGCCGACATTGTAGCCGCGGCGGTTGAGCAGCGCCTGCAATTCGCGCCGCTCCTCGCGCGAGAGGCCGGGATCGTCGGTCGGCCAGGGCGTCTGGATGCCGGGTTTTCCGCGCAGCCGGTCGGAGAGCACGCAAATCGCCAGCGCGTAGGATTCGGCGGCGTTGTAGCCGTAAACCGCGTCGAAGTTGCGCGTCACGATAAACGCCGGGCCGTTCCGCCCCGCCGGCAGCAGCAGCGCCGCGCGGCCTTCGCCGAGCCCGCCGCCATCCAGCCGCCGCACGCCATGCGCTGCAAAGGCCGCCATCGACTGTCGGTTGGTGCGTCCGGACGGGCCGGCGTAGCCCTCGGGCAGCCGCACTTCAAATCCCCAGCCAAGGCCCGGAACCCAGCCGGCCTTGTGCAGAAAATTGGCCGTGCTGCCGAGCGCGTCGGCGGGGGAACTGGCGATATTCTTGCGTCCGTCGCCGTCGAGATCGACCGCGGTCGTCAGAAAGGTCGAGGGCATGAATTGCGTATGGCCGAAGGCGCCCGCCCAGGAGCCATAGAATTCCTGCGGCGCGATGTCGCCGTGATCGAGAATTCTTAGCGCCGCCATCAGCTCTTTTTTGAAATATTCATTGCGGCGCGGGGCCTCGCAGACCAGCGTCGCCAGCGATTGAACCACCGGGCGCTTGCCAAAGTTCTTGCCGAAATTCGACTCGACGCCCCACACCGCGACGATGATGGCGGGATCGACGCCGAAGCGGGCCTGCGCCGCCCGCAGCGAGCCCGCATGTTGTTGCAACAGCGCGCGGCCCTCGTCGACGCGCTCGTCGTCGACCAGCGCGGCGATGTAATCCCACACCGGCGTCGAAAACTCCGGCTGCTTGTCCATGAAGCTCACGGCGTCGTTGGGCTCGAGATTGCCGAGCGCGCTTGAGATGGTCTGCTCGGAAACGCCGGACGCCGCGGCGGAATGGCGAAGGCTAGAGAGGCAAGAGCCCCAATCCGCCCGCGCGGGCGCGGCGAGGAGACAGAGGCCCGCGAGGGCGGCGGGAAGGAGGCGATTGTCTTTCATGGGGGGCGATAATAGCCCAAGTCGGTTAACGCGCGATAACTATCGAGCGGCCCTCCCTTCTCCCGCCCGCGGGAGAGGGTGGCCCGGCCATAGGGCGTTCGGTAGAACGCCCGTCATAAATGACGGGCTATGGCCGGGTCGGGTGAGGGCTCTTGGGAAGCATACAACCAAGCCGCGGCGCGCCCCTCATCCGACCCTCGCTTCGCGAGGGCCACCTTCTCCCACGAGTGGGAGAAGGATTCGCGTTTGCTTTTTTGGATGTCGAATGTGGCGGCGGCCCTCCCGTCGGGCCGCTGAAAAAGTGTCGCGGGCGGGAACTACTGGCGCCTCGCCGGGTTGTTCTAGTCATCGCGGAGCGCGGAGGGTGCTCGAAAACCCGCGGAGGCTGAATCATGAACAACGCACGTAAATTTTTGACGACCGGTCTTATCGCCACAGTCTTCGCCGCGGGCATCGCGGTCGCGACGCCTGCCTCGGCTTTCCGAGGCGGGGGCCACGGTGGTGGTTGGGGCCATGGTGGCGGTTGGGGCCACGGTGGCATGGCTATGCGTGGCGGTTGGGGCCGTGGCGGCTGGGCCCATGGCGGCTGGGGCCGAGGCGGCTTGGGCTATGCCGGCTACGGCCGCGGCTGGCGCCGAGGTGGTTTGGGCTATGCCGGCTACGGCGGCGGCTACGGCGGCGACTGGGGCTACGGCGGTTGGGATTATCCATACGCCTATGACGCCGGCTGGGGAGGGGGTTGTCCGTGCAGCGGCGGTTATTACGGAGCCGGTTATTACGGAGCCGGTTATTACGGAGCCGGCGCCGCTGGCGCGGCGCTTGGAGCGGTCGGGGCCGGCTTCGGCTACGGCCCCGGTTGGTGGTAGAACGGGCGCGCCCGCATCGGAACGGTGCGGGACGCCATGGAAAGCTACGAAAACCTCTCCCCGGTCGCGGGGAGAGGCGCGCCGAGGGGCGCCTAAAACGGCAAATAGGATACGGGCTCCGGTTCCACCGGCCCGTCCGGAAAAACCTCCCCAATCACCCAGCGCCTTGTAGAGCGTGACGAGATCGAGCGAGACATTGGTCGTGCTGGTCTCGAAGTCCCGCGCCGCCTGGAGAAAACTCCGCTCGGCGTCCTTTCTTGCTCCCGGCAAAGCCGCGGGAAAAGTTTAGGCGCGGGGATAACTGGCGCTCCGCCAAAGCTGTCCTATATTGTGGAGAGTATGAATGAATAATGCTCGAAAACTTTGGGAGGCAATCCATGACTAAAGCACGCAAGTTTCTGACAGCCGGCCTTGTCGCCGCAATGTTTGCTGCGGGCGTCGCAGCCGCGATGCCTGCTTCGGCTCGGGGCCGGGGTGGTGGTGGTGGACGTGGTGGTATGGGCCATGGCGGTATGAGCCATGGCGGTTGGGGCCATGGTGGTGGTGGTGGTGTCGGCCGCGCCGGTTGGGGCCGCGGCGGCTATGCCGGCGGTTACGGTGGTTACGGCGGCTACGACGGCGGCTGGGGCTATGATGGCGGCTGGGGCTACGATGGCTACGATTACGGAGCTGGCCTCTTCGGCGCGGCGCTTGGCGCGGCGACGATTGGAGCGATCGCGGCCGACGCGGCTCAGTACCCGTACGGCTACGGTTACAGCTATCCACAGGCCCAATACAGCACCCCCCGATATAGAAGGGGGCGCGCCTGCATCCGAACGGTATGGGACCCCATGCAAGGCTATGTGCAAGTGCGCGCGCCTTGCTAGAGCGCTTTCCGTTCGAACGGAATCGTTCGAACGATAAGAAATCGCTCAAAATCAAAATGTTGGAGCAAGCTCTTATCGAAAAAGTCTATCAACTTTTTCGGAGCTTGCTCTAATGAACTGACGCCTTAAGCCGCTCACGCCTGGAGTCTTTGAACCGGAAAGACTCCAGGTTCCCCTGCTTTGTCGAGCTTTCCGAGGCAAAACCGGCTTCCCTCGGCGATAACACGCGCTAGATTCGCAACCAGGAACGAACGTCGCGTCGACGGCGGCAGCTGTAACCAGAATGGGCTGTCCCAGTGAAAATCCTTTATGTTTCCGCCGTTTTGGCGCTTTCCGTGATCGCCATGCCCAACTCCGCGGACGCCAAAGGCTGTCTCAAGGGAGCCGTCGTGGGCGGAATCGCCGGCCACTACGCGGGTCATTATGGCGTTATAGGCGCGGCGATTGGGTGCGCGATTGGACGACATGAGGCGCGAAAACACGACCACGAAGGCGGTAGAGACGAACGTTGACGGGAAACACTGAACGCGCGGACCCGCATCCGGCCGTCGAGCCAACCGAGGCGGGCGGCTCCGGGCTGAAATCGGCATATGTGTTGGACAACATTTTCAAAATATCGCGCGCCGGAAGATCCGGCGCGCATGGAGTCTGAATGGCGTTCTTATTTTCAGTTCGCGCGCGGCGCTGATTGATCGCGCAAGGCGTGAATCCGATCGTGGTTCTCTTTCACGCCCACATACTGTCGACGCACGATCGCCTCGATATCCGCCGGCAAATCCTCTTTGAGCGCCGCCTCGTAATGACGCATCGCGGCGTCTTCTCCACGCTCGCATTCTTCGAGCACCGCGTGCTCCTCCATGCCCGTGACGGACGACATAATGTCGGTCCACCGTCGATGCAGAGTTCCGCCTACGCTGCCGGACGTGGCGGGCACTCCGCCGAGCTTGCGAATCTGGGTTTCCAGCACCGCCGCGCCCTCGTCGCAACGTTGAGCCGAGGATTCGAACACAGGCGTCAAACTTCCTTTCTTGACATCCTTGGCGCAGGTTCGAAAGCCCTTCGAGCCATCCTTCGTCGTTTGCAATAGCAAATTCAAGGTCGCGATCACTTGTTGGTTGTCCATGACGAATCTCCCATCTGGTGTTTGTGCTTGACCGCGGCGACCCTAGGCTTCCCGACGCAGCCCCGCATAGGATCGGAAACTACTCATCAATCGCCACGACGACCGCCATACTCTATCTAAACCGACATCGCCGAGATGGCCGCCGAGTTCATTCGTTCCGTTAAACCATAGGCTCCATGGCTAAACTCAAGCAGACCGCGTGAAAACTCGCGGTGAATTTGAAAACGGGCTCGCTCGGAACGAATTTTGCGATCAGCCGGCTTCTCATTGCTTAAACGGTCCAAAACTCCGTGATAGTTGGATGGATCGGATTGGCCTCCGAGTGTCCACAAAGACACTCGAAGTCCCGCGCCGCCTGGAGATAACTCCGCTCGGCGTCGAGCACCGACAGGAACTCGCCGCCGGTGGAAAAATATTGCGGCGCGGGAACAACTGGCGCCTCTCCGGGTTGTCTTAGTCGTCGCGGAGCGCGGAGAGTGAATCATGAACAAAGCATGTTTGCTTTTAACAGCTGGCCTCGTGGCCGGAATCTTCGCGGCGGGCATTGCGGCGGCGACGGCTGCGTCGGATCGGGTGGCCCGGGGTGGCGGCCACGCCGGTGGGAGCCACGCCGGCTGGACCACGGCAAAGGCTGATGACGGCCGCACGGTTCCGGTTTGGAGCCACGCCGGTTGGAGCCGCGCACATGCCCGAGCCGGCGAGGGCCGCGGAGGCTACTATAGGGGCGGCTATGGCTATGCCGCTTACGACGCGGGCTGGGATTATCCGGGCTGGAGCCTTGGCGGCGATGGAGTGGATCTCGCGGACGCGGCGCTCGGCCTGGTGACGCTTGGAGCGCTCGGCGCGGCTGAGCACCCGTACGGCTACGGTTACGGCTATGCTGGGACTCGATACGGATACAGCTGCGTCCGGACGCAATGGGACCCCGGGGTAGGCTATGTGCGAGTCCGCGCGCCTTGCTGATGAACTGACGGCTTGCCTTGAGTCTTTCCGGTCCGGTTTGAAACGGAAAGAACCTTTGTTTTAGTTCTTTCGTGCTTTCCGGAAATAAGCCGGCGAGGACGGATAGCTGTCACTTCACTCGAAAACTTTGGGAGGCAAGTCATGGCTAAAGCGCGCGAATTTTTGACGGCCGGACTTGTCGCCGCGATGTTTGCCGCGAGCATTGCAGCCGCGACGCCTGCTTCGGCTGGGGCGCCGGGACTACGGTGGCGACTGGCCGGGCTATCCGCGCGGGGGGCTATGATGGCTATGATTTCGACGTCGCTCTCTTGGGCGCGGCGATTGGCGGGGCGTCGCTTGAAGCGATCGCGGTCGGCGCGACCCGGAGCCGGCACGACTACGGCTACCCAAGGGCGCGCACCTGCATCCAGACGGTATTGGGACCCCATGCAGGGTTATGTGAAAGCGCCCGCGCCTTGCTAGAATCTTTCCGAGACAAAACCGGCGACCGCTTTTGGGAAAAACCGCTCTAATACGAACTCCGCCTGAACGCTTCGCCGCGCTTGCTTTTTTGATGTTGAATGTGGCGGCGGCCTCTCCTTCTCGCACAAGTGGGAGAAGGATTCGCGCCCTAAAACGGCAAATAAGACACCGGCTCCGGCTCCACCGGCCCGTCCGGAAAAACCTCCTCCCATCCGCCGCCCAGCGCCTTGTAGAGCGTGACGAGATCGAGCGAGACATTGGTCGTGCTGGTCTCGAAGTCCTGCGCCGCCTGGAGATAACTCCGCTCGGCGTCGAGCACCGACAGGAACTCGCCGACGCCGGTCTTGTAGCGCGAGCGCGCGATGTCGAGCGCCTGGCGCGAGTGTTCCAATTGCCGCCTCAGCCCGGCGCGGCGCTCCGCTTCGCGGCGATAGGCGGTAAGCGCGTCGACGACTTCGCGCCAGGCCTGCAGCACGGTCTTGCGCCAGGCGATGGCCGCCTCCTGCTGCTCCGCCTTGCGCAGCTCCAGCGTGCTCTTCAACCGCCCCGCGTCGAAGATCGGCAGCACAACGCTGGGGCCGGCGGTGTATTGCAGCGAACTGGCCTTGAACAGATTCTTGGCGTCGAGCGCGTCGAGGCTGACGACGCCGTTGAGCTTGATCGTCGGATAGAAGGCCGCGACGGCGACGCCGATGTCGGCGGTCGCGGCGTGCAGCCGCGCCTCGGCGGCGCGGATGTCGGGACGCCGCCGCGCCAGCTCCGAGGGGACGCCGAGCGACGGCACGCCGGGCGGCGCCAGCGCGCGCTTGCGCGGCCCGAGCGCCGATTGCAGCGCGCCGGGCGGCTCGTCCAGCAGAAAGCCGATCGCGTTCGAATATTGCGATTCGTCCGACCGCAGCGTCGGAATGCGCGCGGAAACGCTTTCGGCCTGCGCAGTCGAGGTTTGCGCGTCGAAGCCGGTGGCGACGCCCTTCCTCTGCCGCTCCTCCGCGACTTTCTGGACCTCTCGCGCGATCGCCAAATTCTCGTTGGCGATGGCGATCTGCGTCTGCGCGCCGCGCAGTTGAACGTAATCGCGCGCCAGTTCCGCCAGCGACGAGACCAGCGTATCGCGGCGCAGCTCGGCCGATTGCTCGACCTGCGCGTCGGCGGACTCGACCGAGCGCCGGACATGGCCCCAAAGGTCGAGCTCCCAGGAGGCGTCGAAGCCGATGGTGTAATCGCTGATCGCCGGAATCGTCATGCCCGCGGCGGAGGCGGACGGAACCAGCTTGGTCAGCAGGCCGGCGATGCCGTTCTGGCTGTAAAGCTCATATTGATATTTGGCGTCGGCGTTGACCGCCGGCAGTTGCGCCGAGGCCGCGACGCCGCGCTGAAAACGGCTTTCCGCCAGACGGATCGTCGCCGTCTTCACGTCGAGATTGGCCGCCGCGACGCGGGCCTCGAGGTCGGTCAGCACCGGATCGCGAAACGCCCTCCACCACGTCGGGCTTGGGGGCGCGGCGCCCAGCGCCTCCCGCGCGGAGAACGCATCGTTCGGCAGGCCCGGATCGGGCGGCACGAAATCGGGACCGACGTTGCAGCCGGCGAGCAACGCCGCGGCGAGGGCAAGGGCGCCAAGACGGCCTCGCGCCGCCATTAGTGCACGCCCGCGGCGGGCGTCGCGGCCTTTTTCGGCGACACCAGGAAGCACAGCGGCACGATCAGGAACGACGCGATGGCGCAGTAAAGAAATATGTCGGAATAGGCCATGATGACCGCCTGCAAGCGGAAAGTCTGATAGACGCGGCCGACGGCCATGTCGTGAACCGCGCCGGCCGCCCGCCCCAGCGACAGCAGCGTGCGCTCATAGCTGGCGATCAGCGCGTCGTAAGGCTGATTCAGCGGCGTCATCCATTGCGACAGATAGGTCTGGTGGACCTGCGTGCGCTGGGTGACCTGCGCCGTGGCGAGCGAAATGCCGATCGAGCCGAACACGTTGCGGAACATCGCGAACAGCGCGGTGCCGTCGCCGTTGAGTTCGCGCGGCAGCGTCAGGAAGGTCACGGTGGTGATCGGCACGAACATGAAGGCCAGCGCCCCCGTCTGCGACATGCGCATCCACATCAGCGTGTCGAAGTCGATGTCGGGCGTCAGCTTCCTCGAATACACAAAGGCGAAGCCCATGAGCGTGAAGCCGATGGCGATGATGTAACGGGTCTGCATCCGCTTCATCATCTGGCCGACGACCGGTATCAGGAAAATGACCACGATGCCGCCGGGCGAGAGAATGAGTCCCGCCCATGTCGCGGTGTAGTTCAGCACCTGCTGCGCGAATTGCGGGATGATGACCGCGCTGGCGTAGAGAATGCCGCCCATCGCCGAGATCATCGCGCAGCCGGCGGCGAAATTGCGGTCGCGGAAGACGGTGAGGTGAACGATCGGCTTCTTGGCGACGCTCAGCCAGATGATCGCGCCGGTTATGCCGAGGAAAGCCAGCACGGCCATCAGCCGAATCGTGTTCGACTCGAACCATCCGTCGTCCTCGCCGCGGTCCATCATCACTTCGAGACAGCCGAGGCCCAGCGTGATCAGCGAAAGGCCGATGAAGTCCATGCCGCGCGCTTTCTTGTTCTTCTCCCACGGCGGGTCTTCCACCACGATGGAGCAGAGAAAAACCGCGATCATGCCGACCGGCACGTTGATGAAGAAAACCCAGCGCCAGCTCGACGTATCCGTGATGTAGCCGCCGAGCGTCGGACCCAGCACCGGCGCGACGATGGTGGCGATGGCCGTGACGCCGAAGGCCGCGGCGCGCTTGGCCGGCGGAAAGGTGTCGAGGATGATGGCTTGCTGATTGGGCTGCATCCCGCCGCCAAAAAAGCCCTGCGCGAGGCGGAAGATGATGAGCTGCGACAGGCTGCCGGCGATGCCGCACAAAAACGAGCACACCGTGAACATGCCGATGCAGATCAGGAAATAGCGCTTGCGGCCCAGGAGATCGCCGAGCCAGCCGGAGATGGTGAGCACGATGCCGTTGGCGACGAGATAGGAGGTGAGCGCCCATGTCGCCTCGTCCGCGCTCGCCGAAAGACTGCCGGCGATATGCGGCAGCGCCACATTGACGATGGTGGTGTCGAGAATCTCCATGAAGGCCGCGAGCGTGACGGAGACCGCGATGAGCCAGGGGTTGTAGGCCGGCTTCCACTCGGCGTGCGTCTCTTCCGCGGGCGCGGGCGTCTCTTCCGAAGGCGTTTGGGCATCGCTCATTTCTCGGTGACCTCGGGCTCGACCGAAATGCCCAGCGGCAGCGGCAGTTTTGGATCGAGGCCGCTGTCGATGACGATCTTCACCGGCACGCGCTGCACCACCTTGACGAAATTGCCGGTGGCGTTCTCGACCGGAAAGGCCGAGAATTTCGAGCCGGAGCCGAGTTGAATGCTGTCGACATGGCCGCGCAGATCGAGCGAGGGATAGGCGTCGACACGGATGCGCGCTGGTTGTCCCGGGCGCATGTTGGCGAGCTGGTTCTCCTTGAAATTCGCGGTGACCCACACTTCCGGCGAGACGATCGTGAAAATCTGCTGGCCCGGCGCGACATAATTGCCCATCTCGACATTGCGCTTGGTGATCCAGCCGTCCTGCGGCGCCTCGACCACCGTCCAGGCGAGATTGAGATTGGCCTGATCGAGCTTGGCTTGCGCCTGCTCGATCTGTCCCTTCGACTGGCCGACCTGCGCGTCGGTCTCGCCGATCCGCTGCGGCACGGGCGAGTTTTGCGTGACTTGCGCGTTCGCCAGCATCACCTGCGCCTGCGCTTGTTTCAGCGCCGCCGTGGCCGCGTCGACATCCTGCCGAGTCGTCGCCTGTTGCGAGAGCGCGCGCTGGCGGTCGTAATCGGCCTGCGCCTTGGCGAGATTGGCCTTGGCGCTGGCGAGGTTGGCCTGCGCCTGATCGAGCTGGGCGGGAAAATTCTTGCGGCCGATCTCCGCGCCATATTGCTGCCCGGCGAATTGATGCTTCGCCGTCTCCAGCGAGCCTTCGGCCTGCTCGCGGTCGATCTGATATTGCCGCGGGTCGATGTGAATCAGCGGCTGGCCCTTTTTGACGAACTGATTGTCGGTCACGTCGAGCGAGACGACGGCGCCGGAAACGCGCGGCGCGATGACGACCGAGCGGCCGTCGGTGTAAGCGTCGTCGGTGCTCTCGATATTGCGATAGGCCCACCAGTAATAGAGCCCGCCAAGCGCCACCAGGGCGAGAATCACCAGACCGATGATCAACGCCGGCCCGCGCTTTTCCGGCTTCGTGGCGGGTTCGCCAGCGACGGGTTCGCTGGTCATCGCGCGCCCGCCCGCGCTCTCGCGCGGACCTTCGCCGCGCGTCTAAACATTGTCATTGATGGGACTATTCGGCACAATCAATCGCTCCGTCGTCGAAGCCGCGCGGCTTGTGTGTGGAGACTGGAAGGAACGACGCTTAACAGAACTCACGGGTTCGCTTATAAACCTCGCATGACCAGAGTCAATGCAACTCTCGCGTGGGAATTGGAGAAAAATCAAGATGACGAGCGAGGCTCCCGCCACAAGGCGCATTCCGCGCGGCCGGCAAAGGCGCGAGCAATTGGTGTGCGTCGCCGAAAAGGTGTTTCTCGAACTTGGTTTCGCCGAAAGCACGATGCAGACGATCGCCACGCGCGCCGGCGCCTCGAAGGAAACGCTCTATCGGCATTTCGCCAGCAAGGAGGCGCTTTTCGCCGAGATCATCGGCCGTGGCGCGCAGCAGATTTCCGGCCCCGAGAGCGCGCTGTCGAGCAAGGCGCCGCCAAGGCGCGTGCTGTTCGAGCTTGGATGCGGGCTGCTGAGGCTGATGACGCAAGGCGAGGCCCCGTCGCTGCTGCGCCTCGTCATCGCCGAGATCCCGCGAACGCCCGAGCTTGGCGCGATTCTCTACGCCAAGGGGCCGGGCGTGACGCTCGACCGCCTGACCGAATATTTGCGCGCCGCGACCGAGCGCGGCGAACTGCGTTGCAGGCGCCCTGCCCGCGCCGCCAAGCTGTTCCTTGGCGCCGTCATCGCCAATTATCGCGTGCTGGCCCTGATCAATCCGCCGAAGACGCCCATCGCCGAATCGGAAATCCGCGACCACGTGCGCGGCGCGGTCGCGATGTTTTTGGCCTATTACGCGCGCAAGTAGGCCGCGCCGCGGAGTTGCCGGATCGGCTGAAGGCAGGCAAACTATGGGCCGCCGGCTTTCCGGGGGATGTCGATTGATGACGAAATCAAATTCAGAGCGAGTTCGGCTCGCCCCCGCCAACAATGGATTCGTTCACAGGCTTAGGCGCGGTCCGGGAGGCTTGGCGCGGCGCTGCTGTGTCGCGTTGCTTTTCTCCGCCGCTGTCCTCTCGCCCCCTTTGTCCGCCGCGACGGCGCCGCCGGCGACGGCCGCGACCGCGAAGCCCGGATTCGTGATCCAGGCGGAGAAGAATTATCGTCGGGCGCGACAAGCCGCAAGGGCCGCGCAACATGATCTCAGTCGATTGAACCAGCAAGAGGCGCGAGAAGGCCAACGCGCGATGGCCAAACACGGGCAGTGGATCGAACCGGCGGGCTTATGGCGAAAGACGCGCGCCGCCGAGCGGAATTTGGCGTTCGCGCGCGTACGCGAACGCCATGCGCGCACGGAATTGAACGTCGCGCGAAACACGGCTCGGACAATGCGGGTCGGAGGATTCCCCCCGGGAGAGTTCCAGCCTTCGACGACATGGTGGCCTTGGTGACGGCCGCCGATCTCGCATCGGCTTCCGAGCCCGCGGAGCCAATGGCCTAGGCCGGCGAGATCGCCGCGCTTATTTCCTTAGCAGTCCTCAGTTCAGGCTGGCGACGACCGCGAAACAAGCGAATTTAGCGCGCTCCCTCTCCCCGTTTTGCGGGGAGAGGGTTGGGGTGAGGGGCCGGGGCTATTGTCAACAATGCCGACGCGCGCCGAGCAGTTGGCTGCTGTAATTCACGTTCGGGCGAATGTCCCAGGCCCCTCACCCTGTCCTCTCCCCGCAAGCGGGGAGAGGCGGGAACCCGGCGAGATAGCCGCGCTTAATTCTAAACGGTCCTCAGTTCAGGCTGGCGACGACCGCGAGGCGCCGGATTTCGCCGTTCTGATAGGCCTGCAGAAAGGCCTGGTAGTTTCGGAACGACACGCAACCGTTGGAGTCGCCGTTGGGGCCTAGCATGAAGGTGTGCGCGAGGAGGCCGGCCCGTCCATAGACATTGCCGCCGAGCGGCGTGAGACGCAGCGCCTGCACGCCGTGGAAAAGCTGCTCGCGCGGCGTCAGCGCATAGACGGTCGGCGGCGTGGCGCCGCGCATTTTCTCATGCACGGAGTGCGGATCGTCGAGCCGGTTGCCGAGGCCCGAATGCGCCTCCAGCCGCGTTCCATTGGGCAGATAGACCGTATGCGCGGATATATCGTAGACGGCGGTATATTGATCGTAACCCCGCGCCAGGGTGGAGCCGCTGGACAGAACGCTGCGCGCGGCGGTCGTCACGCCGCCTTCCGCCGGCGCGTAACCGAGCGCGGGGCTGGAGGTTTGCGGCGCGCCGCCGCCGAACAGCTTTTCGAGGAAGGTGCGGTTGTCGGCCGGCGGGGCGGCCGCGACGACGGTCCGCCCGTTGCGCCTTTGCCGCGCGGCCTCGCGCGCCGAGAGGCGAACGGGCGGCGGCGGCGGATTCTGGTTCGCCGACAATTCATCCGGACGGCGCGGCGGCGCCGGCAAGTTCTCGGGCGCGTTCTCGCCATGGACGACGGACGGAGCCGGCGGCGCGTTGTCCGCCGCCGGAGCAGCGTCGGACGCGAATTCCTCCGAACGGCGCGGCGGCAAGGGCGTATTCTCGAATGAGGCTTCGCCCAGGCGCAGCGCGGATACCCCCGGAATCGGCGAGGCGTTCACCGCAGTCGCCGCCGCCGCGGACTTCAATTCCTCCGCACGGCGCGGCGGCAAGGGCGTGATATCGGCAAGCCGCTTGGCGGTCGTCGCCGGGACGGCGGGAACGGACAGGACGAGGGGCGCCGCCGGGAGGCTTTCCGCCGCCGGAGCGCGGCGCGCGAGCGTGGCGGAGGCCGAACGCGCGCGGGAGCGCAGATCGACCAGGACCGCGCCAAAGGCGTTCGCAACGGCCTTCGGCGCGCTCGCGACCACGGGCGCTTGCGCGACATTGGGAGCGCCGAAGGGAATTCTGGGTAGCGCCCAGGCGCAAGCGAGCAGGCTAAACGCGAGCGCGCTGGCGCCGGGGACGGTCCTTGGAAAAAGGGTCAAAGACAAAGAACGATGATTGAACGCAAGGAACTGACGTGACACGCGGGCACCCTCTATCATTCCACCCCCCGACCTGAGAATGATTTTCCCACCGAAGCCTTACGACTTAACTAACATTCGCGGCTTCGCGAAAAGGTTAGCTTAACCACGCAAGCACTGCTTAACCGCGTAAGCACTCTTGGGACTCCGTATCCTCGCCAAATAAACAGCGCTTCTTGGCCTTGTCTGGACAGCATTGAGGCGTTTTCCTGTCGCCAGCGCGGAGGAATAAATCGCCGGAAAGCCTCGGCGAATGGCCTAGAGCAAGCTTAAAGCCAGATTTTCCGCGCGCCGAACTCTTGGGCGGACCGGAAAGGCGCGGCCATGATTATGGTTAAGGAAAGATTTGGCGCGCCCAAGCGGGACGCTTCGCCGCACCCTCCCCTCGAGGGGGCCTTGGAACGCCCGCCGTGCGACGGGCTCTATGGGGAGGGCGGCCCGGCGGTCAGCGAGGCTGGCCCGGCGTCGGCCAGGGAGGGTGGCGCAGCGGCGGCCGGGCGGGCTTCGCGCTCGTAGATCCAGGCCCTGGCGACCTCCCAGGCGACCGCCAGCACGATCGGCCCCGCGAACAGTCCGGGAATGCCATGCTCCAGTATGCCGCCGATGACGCCGATGAAAATCACCAGCATCGGCGTCTTCAGCCCGTGCGCCAGCAAGAAAGGCTTCATCACGGCCTCGACCACATAGACCGCGGCCATGCAGACCGTGAAGGCCAGCGCCGCCCCGGTCGAAAGCTCCATCCAGCCCCATATGGTCAGCGGAACAATGATGATGACCGGACCGATCTGGACAATGCCCAGCACCAAGATCGCGAGCGTCAATACGCTCGCGAAGGGAACTCCGGCGAGCGACATGCCGACGCCGCCGATGACCGCCTGTAGCAGTGAAATGCCGATGACGCCGCGCGACACGGCCCTGATCGTCGCGCCCGCGAGGTCGAGGAAGTTCTCGCCGTAACTGGGATCGACGCGGCGCGCCAGCGCCCGCGTCGCCGCGAGAAGCGTCGGCCCGCGCGTGAACAAAAAGCCGGTGATGACGACGGAGAACAGAAACACCAGCGTCCCCGCGCCGGCCTTGCTCGCCGCCCCGAGCAGGAACTCGCCGACCGGCTTCAGTTGCGGCAGGAAGGGTCTCAGCACGTCGGCGATATTGGTCGAGGCGGTCTTCCAGTAATCGTAAATCTGCTGGCCGAGGAACGGCCAATCCTTGACGCTCTCCCACGGCGGCGGGATCGTCAGCCCGCCCTTCTCGATCCGCGCGATGAGCCCCGGCAGGCTCTCGACCAGCCCGACGCCAAGCCAGGTCGCCGGCCCGATGATGATCAGCAGCCCCAGGGCGGTGATCAATATCGCCGCCACCCGCGCGCGGCCGCCAAGCGCCGCCGTCAGCCAGTTGAAGACGGGATAGAGCGCGACGGTCAGCACGACGCTCCACACCATGACCGGCATGAACGGATGCACCAGCGCATAGGCCGAATAAAACAGAAAAGCGACAAGCCCGAGATGAAGCGCCACCTCGATGAATGTGGCGTTGAGCCAACGAAGACTCTTGGCCTCCGTGGATTGCGTGGCGTCTTCTGTCATGGCGGTCATCCGGCGCGCGCGGCGCGGGGTCGCGCGGGCCAAGACTAAGCCACCCGATGGCGCCACGCAACGCCGGATTGGCTTCGCCGCTTCCAACCCAAGGCGATCGCTTGAAGCTTTCCGCCACGGCTCTGGCTTGTCAAAACCGCCCAATGGGAGGAAACTCCCTCTCGGATCGGGAGCCATCTTGGCGTATCCATTCTGAATCGGGTTCTTCATGGAAGGCGAGCAAAGATGCGTGGAATTCTTGCTATCGTAATGATGCTTGAGGTTATTTCCATACCCGCCGCTTCAGCGCAAGGAACCTCTGAGCAACGCAGAGCGTGTAAAGACGATGCCTATAGGTACTGCCCTTACGACGTGCCGAACCCCGAAAAAACAGAAGCTTGTCTGCGAAAGTATATTCATTCGATTAGTCCCGCGTGCCGCCATCAATTCCAAAAAGGAAATCATGGAAGATAGCGACCGCCAGCCTTCGGCTGTAGCCGCATGATTCCAGGCGTCGGATTTTAACCACTGGGAGGCCGGCGAATCGACCGTGAGCAATGCTCATGCGGTCAAATCGCCGGACCAATTTCGCCGTCTAGTCTTCCGTTCGCGATGCGCCTTTGTTTTGCGCGGGGTTGATCGGCGTCCCGTTGAAATCCATCACATCCGAGCGCGCGCCGTCCTGAACCTGCTTGATCAGTTGACTCGCTTCATAGTACTTGCCGTCGTTGATCATATTGGCGGCCTGCTGGACCTTGGTGATGGTGTCGTTTAACGGCACGGCCAACACGGCGACATCGATGTTCACACCATTAAGCTTCAGTTTTTCGATGGAGCCCTTGCGATCGCCGCTACTGAGGCTCTTGTTCGCATCGGCGACCGCCGCTTTCTTTTCTGGACTTGCAGTGAAGTCCTCGGCGATTGTGATCGACGCATCGACAGGCAGCCACTCGACCATTTTATTGTTGGAAGAGTTCTGCTGGGCCGCCGACGGCGCGGTGGCGCCGCTGTTGGACATCGGCGTATTTTTCGCGGCGTTAAGATTAGCTTCGTCCTTCAGAAACCGCGTTTCATCCGTCTTGGCTTTGGCGAGCGCCTTCTCCGCCTTGTCGATATATTTCTTGGCCGCGTCGATGCGACCGTCGAATACCGCGAGACGCGTCAGCGTCAAATCCATGAAGGCGCCGGAGCCATCGGCGGAAACTTTGCTAAAGTCTTTATTCACCGCTTTCTCTTGAGGCGTCAGCTTTTGCGCCGGCGGGTTCGTGTCGCTGGCCGCGAAAGCCAAAGTTCCGGAATAAAGCGCCGCGATTGCGAAGATCGCGATGAGATTGCTTTTCTTGTTCGCGTTCATGGGAGTCTCCTTCGTTGTTCCAGCAGGAACAATTAGGCAGGAACAATTAGGCGAGCAAACCAGCGAATCAATACAATTAGAGAAACTACTTATACCAAAGGTCGTGATAATCGGTCGATTACGCCCGCGGCCGAGTGCGCCTTGCCGGGCGGGTGCGCGCCGCGCCGGGACGGGTCCCGCGTATTGACGGCGCGCGCGGGGGCGATAGGTTTAGCCAACTCGCGGCTTTATCGATGGATAAGGCATGGCGTCGGCGCGCAAAAACGATTGACCGGCTAACCCAAGGAGATCGGCATGTCCTTACAGATCGGCGACACGGCCCCGGATTTCGAAGCCGAAACCACGCACGGGCCCATCAAGTTCCATGATTGGATCGGCGACGGCTGGGCGGTCTTTTTTTCCCACCCGAAGGATTTTACGCCGGTTTGCACCACCGAACTCGGTTATGTCGCGAAGCTTAAACCGGAATTCGACCGCCGTAACGTCAAGTTGATCGGCCTCAGCGTCGATCCCATCGAAAATCATGCGAAATGGGCTGTCGACATCGAGGAGACGCAAGGCATAGCGCCAAACTATCCGATGATCGGCGACACGGATTTGCGCATCTCGAAGCTTTACGGAATGCTGCCGGCCGCCGCATCGGGCGACGCCAGCGCGCGCACGCCGGCCGACAATCAGACCGTGCGCAATGTGTTCGTCATTGGGCCGGACAAGAAGGTCAAGCTGCTCATCGTCTATCCGATGACGACCGGCCGCAATTTCGACGAGGTGCTGCGGGTGATCGACTCGCTGCAACTCACCGCCAAACACAAGGTGGCGACCCCCGTGAACTGGAAGCAAGGCGAGGATGTGATCATCGCCGGTTCGGTTTCGGACGAAGAGGCTAAGAAGATCTATCCCGATGGTTGGGAGGCGCCGAGGCCCTATCTGCGCATCGTGCCGCAGCCGCGCTGAGATTTTAGTCCCTGACTGTTTTCGGTCGACGCTCGCGGGCGCCGACCGGGAACAACAATTCGAATGGCCGCCGAGCCGCGGAGGACGTCCATGATCTTTCGCCAGCTCTTCGATAGCGTGTCGAGCACTTACACTTATCTCCTCGCCAGCCGGCACGGCGGCGAGGCTCTGATCATCGATCCGGTTCTGGAGAAGGTCGAGCGCTATCTCCAGCTGATGCGCGAACTTGATCTCAAGCTGGTCAAGGCCGTCGACACGCATCTGCACGCCGATCACGTCACGGGCGCGCCGGCGCTGCGCGACCGCACCCATTGCATCACGGTGATGGGCGAGCGATCGCACGCGGACGTCGTCTCCATGCGGATGACTGAAGGCGACCGCATCGATATCGAGGGGCTCGGTCTCGACGTCCTGTACACGCCGGGCCACACCGACGACTCCTATTCGTTTCTGATGGAAGACCGCGTGTTCACCGGCGACACGCTGCTAATCCGCGGCGCCGGCCGCACCGATTTCCAGAATGGCGACCCGCGCGCGCAATATGACTCGATCTTCGGCAAGCTGCTCAAGCTGCCGAGCGAGACGCTCGTCTATCCCGCGCATGATTACAAAGGCGACACGGTCTCAACCATCGGCGAGGAGAAGCGGTTCAACCCGCGGCTCCAGGTCGGATCGGTGGACGAATATGTCGACCTCATGAATAATCTGAAGCTGCCCAATCCCAAGATGATGGATGTGGCGGCGCCGGCCAACATGCATGTTGGTCTCCACCAGGACGAGATCGCGCGCAAGGGCTGGGCGGTCTCCGCGGCCGAGGCCATATTGCTGCGCGGCCGCCCCGACGTCGTGATCGTCGACCTGCGCGAGAAGAGCGAACGTGAAAGGCACGGAAGCATTGTCGGCTCGCTGCACGCGCCCTATCCGGACTTGCAGGAGAACATCGGAGCGGGCGGCATGCTGCATGAATTGGCCGAGGCGACCGGCAAGCGGATCCTGTTCTATTGCGCCTTCGGCGAGCGCTCGGCGATGGCGGTGCAGGCCGCGCGGGACGCCGGCCTCACGACCGCCTGTCACTTAGAGGGCGGCATCGACGCCTGGAAGAAGGCCAACGGGCCGCTGTCGCGGTCCGCGTAAACTTCGCCCTAGCCGTCCGCCGCCGCCGGGCTTCACGAAACCGTCACGAAAAATGCGAATGGATTTCATGAAGCGCGCCCAGGAATGAACGGCGAAAGGCAAGGCCCGAAACTTTGCTCGAGCTAGACTTTTGCGCTTGTGCAAAACCTTCATCGCGGGCAAGCTTACGGCGTTTCGGACCGAACGCCGAGCGAGGCGCGGGCCAGCGAGAGATTTGGAAGGAAGCCATGAGTTCGACCTCCACGACGACCCCGAGCCTCTTCGGCCGCTTTTGGGCGCTCCCCTGGAAAATAAAGCTGATTTCCCTGGCCATTGTTCCGGTCGTGCTGTTTTACGCTGGAGCGCTGCTGCTGAGCCTCTTCAATTACTCGGTCGGAGAACGCGCCGGCGTTCTTTCCAAACTGGCCACGAAGGGCGTGGCCTGCTGGACGATGGAAGGCGAACTGGCCCAGCCCAGTTTCTCGAAGTCGGGCGCCTTGCGTTCGGGGAACGGGCCGATCGACAACACCTTCTATTTCTCCGTGCCGGATCCGGATGTCCGCAAGCAGTTGGACGCCGTCCCGCCGGGAAGCTCCGTGTCGCTGCAATATGAGCAGAAGCTGTTCGCGCTCGACCTGCCGCTCCCGCTCCTCTGCCGGCGCCGGACGCAGTATGAAATCACCGGGGTGAGATTCGCGCCGGCCTACCAGCCGGAGGGATTCCCGGCCATTCCAAACGAGCCGAAGTAAGCGGGCGCGGCTCCCTCTCCCCGTCCTTACGGGAGAGGGTTGGGGTGAGGGGCTGGGGCGTTGCGCGCGACGCCGATCCGCCCCACGCGCATGGCCGCTGTAATTCGCGTTCGGATAAATGCCCCAAGGCCCCTCACCCTAGCCCTCTCCCCGCATGCGGGGAGAGGGAAGCGCGCGGTGCCCCGCCCCTCACGGCCGCATCGCCTTCCTGCCGTGTCCTTGCTTCTTATCCGCGATCTCGTTGAGCAATTTTTTCAGCGCGTCGATCGCGGCCTTGTCTTCATGGTTCAGCGGCGCGTCCTTCGGCAGATATTTTAGCAGCACGATCAGCGCGTCGCCGATCTGGCCGAGCTGCTTGCCATAGCTCGCGACATCCGACAGCACGTCCGCCTCGACCTTCGGCTCGCTCGACTGGCCGAGGTTGATGTTGACGAGGCCATATTGGCCGCCGCTCGGGCTGAAGAACGACGTCCACGGGTTGATCGACTGAACGACGTCGCCGGACAAAGGCAGTTTGAAAACCGGCATGAAACGGCTCCTTGGCGCAACTGGGTTAAAGCACGATGCTAGCGTGGAACCGCGCGGCGGGGAAGCGAGGGCGTGAATCCTTCTCCCACTTGTGGGAGAAGGTGGCTCCGCGAAGCGGAGTCGGATGAGGGGCGCCGCAGCTTGGTCGGAACTTCCCAAGAACCCTCATCCGTCACGCCTTCGGCGCGACACCTTCTCCCACAAGTGGGAGAAGGGAGGGCGCGCCGCGAGCGCCTCGAACCGCTATGAAAAACGCCGCCGACTTGCGATGACTCTCCCATGAAGAACAACGCCAAGCAAACGCCGCCCACCGAATGGTTCGGCCATCCCAAGGGCCTGACCTTCCTGTTCGCGACGGAAATGTGGGAGCGCTTTTCCTATTATGGCATGCGCGCGCTGCTCGTTCTCTACATGGTCGATTATTTGCTCAAGCCCGAGCGCGCGGAAAACGTAATTGGCCTCGGCGCGCTCAAACGCGGGC
>PLZT01000181.1 GCA_003152255.1 Methylocystaceae bacterium
CTTCATCAACGAGATCGCCGATTTGTGCGAAAAGACCGGGGCCGACGTTCAGGATGTCGCGCGCGGCATCGGGTTGGACAAGCGCATCGGCAACAAGTTTCTGCACGCCGGTCCCGGCTATGGCGGCTCGTNNGCGCGCCGTTGCGGATCGTCGAGACTGTGGTCGCGGTCAATGACGCGCGCAAGCGCGCGATGGCGCGCAAGGTCATGCACGCCTTGGGCGGCTCGGTGCGCGGCAAAACCATTGCGCTGCTCGGCCTCGCCTTCAAGCCCAACACCGACGATATGCGTGACGCGCCCTCGCTGGCGATCGTCGCCTCGCTGGCTGGCGACGGCGCGACCGTCCACGCCTATGATCCCGAGAGCATGGAGCAGGCGCGGCCTTTGATGCCGGAAGCGGTGTTCTTCGACGACGCCTACGCGGCGATCGAGGGTGCCGACGCGCTGTTGATCGTGACGGAATGGGACGCCTTCCGCGCGCTTGATTTGGACCGGGTCAAGAAACTGCTGAAGACCCCGGTGATTGTCGATCTGCGCAATGTTTATCACCCGGCGGAGATGCGCAAGCGCGGGTTTACCTATCTGAGTGTCGGAAGGGGATGAAGAACAGTGCCTGACGTGAGAGCAACCCCTAGACCTTATGTTCGCCGTGTGCTGGCGGCCCGGCCTCGCAGCAAGCAAGGATCGGGGGTCGCTCTGGTGACGCAACGCGTGAATCAGCAGTTGGTCAAGTCTAGCCGTGAGATTTCGGCCAGTCTTTCGAACATCTCAAGCTCGGCCGGCCTGCCTGGATCAGGGGATGCGGCTTGAATGTTCGTTCGGCGCTGGTCCCTTCCCCCATCAGGCCTTTGCGGCGACATGCGATAATGAGTAGCGCAACTAAGCCGCTTCACCCGGTCGGACCGCGCCCGCCTAAAATTATTTCAGCCCCCCCCGCCCCGACATTTGCGAAAGCAGCGCCAATAGTTGCATGGCGTTATGCTCGAGATTGTAGCGTTCGAGAAAACAGTTTCTCGCTTTGAGGCCAATGGCCTCGCGCTCGGCTGAAGAGAGCGCGCACATCTCGCGCAAGCCGGCGGCGATCGCTTCGACCTCGTCATCGACCACCAGACCAGCTCCGTCCAGCTGGATTTCGCGCCAGATATTGACCTTGTTGCTAATGAGCACGGGTTTGCTCAGCGCCATCGCCTCGGCGACGACGATGCCGAAATTTTCCTGGTGTGACGGCAGCACAAAAAACTCCGCCGCTCTGAACGCGCCCCACTTCGCGTCGCCGCTCAGCATGCCAGGCCAAAAGATTCGGTCGGAGACGCCGAGTTTTGTCGCTAGTTCTTGAAGGTCGCGCTTCCAACCTGTCTGATCCGGGCCCGCGATCACCAGATCGAACTGCGGAAACGTCGCCGCATGGCGCGCGAACGCTTGGATGAGCAGATCCACGCCCTTCTTTGGATGGATGCGACTCAAGAACAAGATGATTTTTCGGCCTTTGACCTCGGGAAGCTTCGCGGCGAAGGCGGCTCGCTGCTGCTCGGCGTCGCCGTTGACGTCACGTGTTCCATAACCGACGACGACCTCATGGGCCGCATAGGGCGAAAACGATTGCGCCGCCAATTGGCGCTCCTCTTCGCAAGTAAAGATCACGCCGCGTGCGTCGCGCAACACCTTGTGTTCGAATAGCTTCCAGAACAGCGTCTTAAAAAACGTCTTGGTCGGATAGGCTTTGTTGAACCAGGGATCGAGCATCCCGTGCGTGAACACGAAATATGGTATGCTTGATCTACGCAAGCCGCGCCAAGCACCATAGGAAGCGTAATTCCAAAGGCCGTTGATCACAACGGCGTCATAATTGTTAGCGTTGAGTTTTAGCCAGCGCTTGAGCCGTGGCGTATAGCCATAGCGAAGCCAGGGCACGATCCGCCGCAGAAACCTATAAAACCGCCCCCGAGGGCCTATTGCAAAAACAGGCACGGGGCATTGCTGGACCCAAGGGGCGTCCTGCGGATCAAGAGAAACAATGTGCCGCTCATGACCATGTTGAACCCAGACTTGTGAACTTGAGACGACGCCTTCAATTGGGCCTCCGCCTCTCGGATCCACTGACGAAATTACATGCAGAACTTTCATTTTTCTGCCCTTGCTTCACGGTCGCGGGGATTGCTTCGAAGATCGAATAGCGCTTCCCGATACAGAAGGGAACCACGGCTGATGAAATTGTGGGACCAGGAAACCGAAGGTCGGGGCGCGCCTTCGGAAAAACAACGGCTGCCGATTCCGTTCAGCGAGCGTCGCATCGACAAGTCGCCGGGCGACGCCGGGCCGCAACGTGGATCCGTCACGCGGCGGGATTGGCTCGCGCCAGAACTGATGGAGCGCATTTGGCCGAGCAGAGCGATCTCCGTATGCTCTACATACCGACCGATGATATTCGTCGATTTCCAACCGCCCGCGCGCATGATCGGCAGCAGCCCGACCCCGTCGGTCATAAGGTCTTGCGCGGCGCCCACTCGCATTGAATGACCGGAGAGGCTTTTAACGACATCGGGATCGAGACCGGCTGCGTCCGCGGCCCCTTTAATGATCAGATTGACTGTATAGGGATGGAGCGCGTTCGAGCCGATGCGGTGGCCGGAGACTTTGCGGAAGAGCCAGCCCTTTTCGACCGAAGCATTTTCTAGCCAAGCGTTGAGGATTTCGGCGGTCTGTGGTGTGAGATAGCCGTAGCGGCCATCGCCGAACGGATCGTTCTTGGCGCGACGAACGAGAATCGACATCGCCCCATTTTCAAGTTGGGCGAGATCCTCCGCGCGAAGTGAAACCAATTCCGCGCGACGGCACAGCGTGTCGTAGCCGACCGCGACCAGGGCGCGGTTGCGCAGACCAAGCAGCGTGTCCGGGCAGGCGGCGAGCAATTTGTCTCGCAACTCTCTCGTCAGCCCATGCGCCTGTTTCTGGCGACGCGGTTTGGTTCTGAGCGCCCGGCGCATGGCGATGAGCACATTTTCGTCCTCGACGGGATTAGGAAGTCGCAATAGGCGGTGAACTTTGCGAATCCCGGCTAGACGCCGGCGAAGCGTGGATGGGGAGGACTTTATCGCGTCATGCGCGACGAAGGCCGCGACGGCTTCCGGCGAAGCGGGCAAGGCGGAGCGTCGCGCCTTCTTGCACCAGCTCTCGAACAACGCGAAATCGGCGCGATAGGCTCGCAGGGTATTTTCGGAATAGGCGCCTTCGAGGCGTGTGATTGCTGATCGCCAGTTAGGGGCGTTACGGCCTTGCGGTCGGATGCGATTTGTCTCCATGATTGTGGCCCGATTCTGGGACGAATAAGTCACCGTTGGTGTCTATAGTGTCACTATATGGGACTTTGTTATGGTAGTCAATGATCACAGGGATGCAAATTCGGTCTGCTCGAGCTGCCCTTCGTTGGACGACGCAGGAGCTCGCGGATAAGGCCGGTATTACGGCCAGAACCATAAAACGATTTGAATCGGTGGATGCGGTACCGCCAAGCCGGTCTTCAACCCTCGGCGACGTAAAAACGGTCCTTGAGTCGGCCGGCATTGAATTCATCGGCGCGCCGACTGATCGACCGGGGATTCGCCTTGCTTTGCCTCGTCAAGCCTAGAAATAGGCAAGTAGTCCTGTCCTTTCACCGACCTTAAAGACCGGCTCTGGAACAAAGCGTGCCTATCCGGTTGACGCATACACCCACTACAGGTAGATTTTCGGCGAGCGTCAGGCGGGCAAGGGGCTGTAGCGATGGACATTCTCGAGCGCGCCGAGCTTGCCTTTCCGAAATCCCTCCCCGAGTTCCAGCGGCTTTTCCCGGACGACGCGGCCTGTGCCGGCTATCATGAAAAGGCCCGATGGGCCGAGGGTTTCATCTGCCCCCATTGTCGGGAAGTCGGCGAACCGTTCCGCATCGCCACGCGCTCGGGCGTCCTGACCTGCCGCAAATGCCGCCGCCAGACGGGGTTGACGGCCGGGACCGTCATGGAGCGCTCGCACACGCCGCTGAGCGTGTGGTTCTGGGCGCCCTATCTGGTCGCCAGCCAGACGCGCGGCATGTCCGCCGCCCAGTTTCAGCGCCAGCTCGCGGG
Organism: Methylocystaceae bacterium; assembly: GCA_003152255.1. Next base: position 4,101 of record PLZT01000181.1, read on the forward strand.
CTCTCGCGCTATGAGACCGCCCTTGGGATCCTCCACAAGCTCCGCGCGGCCATGGCGCGGCCCAACCAGGACAGGATCGGCGGTCAATCCGGGCAACATGTCGAAGTGGACCAGACATGGGTCGGCGGACGGACGCGGGGCGAAGGCCGGGGCGTCCACCACAAAGTCCTCGTCGCCCGCGCCGTCGAGGTGCGCCATCGTAAACCGGGAACCGCGCAGGACGCGCGAAAGGACGGACGGCCGGGCGTGTTCGGCTCGCTGTCGCGCCCGACCGGAGCGCCGAGCAGCTTTGCGGGTTTGTCGAAACGCCGTTGCAAAGGGAACGCTCACCGTGACGGACGATTGGAGCGGCTACGCCAGCCCGCGGAAGCGCGCCTACGATCACCACGCCATCGCGGAG
>PLZT01000058.1 GCA_003152255.1 Methylocystaceae bacterium
CTCCCATAATAGCCGCCAACGCCGTTTGGCGTTGAATTGCAGACTTGCCGTCGCCGCTGAAATGAAGCGCGCTATCTACGTCGACAACGATGCGCGTATGGCCGAGCGGCGGCAGCGGCGGCAACTTAACGATGTCGCGCTGCCGATGGGCGCCGCGAACAAATCACACGGTGCCTTCCGCCAATAAAGGTCGCGCTTCGAAAGGAAAGGAAACAACATGGCCAAAATCTTGTGCGTGCTGTACGACGATCCGGTCGAAGGTTATCCGAAAACCTATGCGCGCGACGACGTGGCTCAGCCCAAACGCTATCCTGACGGACAAACGCTCCCCTCCCCCAAAGCGACGGATTTCAAGCCAGGCACGTTGCTCGGCAGCGTCTCTGGGGAGCTAGGGCTGCGCAAATTCCTGGAATCAAACGGTCATCAACTTGTGGTGACATCCAGCAAGGACGGCGCGGACAGCGTGCTCGACCGAGAGCTTCATGATGCCGACATCGTCATTTCGCAGCCGTTTTGGCCGGCTTATATGACGCGCGAACGAATTGCGAAGGCGCCCAAGCTCAAACTTATCGTGACCGCCGGCATTGGATCCGACCACACCGATCTGCAAGCGGCGATCGATCGCAACATCACCGTCGCCGAGGTCACCTACTGCAACAGCATCAGCGTATCCGAGCATGTGGTGATGATGATCCTCGCGCTGGTGCGCAATTACATCCCTTCATACCAATGGGTCGTGAAAGGCGGCTGGAACATAGCGGATTGCGTTGCGCGTTCCTATGATCTGGAAGCCATGCAGGTCGGCACTGTCGCCGCCGGGCGCATCGGCTCGGCCGTCTTGCGGCGGCTGAAGCCTTTCGACGTCGGCCTTCACTATTTCGATCGCCATCGTCTTCCGGAATCGGTCGAACGAGAACTGAACCTGACGTACCACCCGAGCGTGGAAAGCATGGTCGAGGTTTGCGACGTCGTCACCATAAATTGCCCGCTCCACCCGGAAACCGAACATCTGTTCAATGACGCATTGATCGCCAAGATGAAGCGCGGCTCGTATATCGTCAATACGGCGCGAGCCAAAATCTGCGATCGCGACGCCATTGTGCGTGCGCTCGAAAGCGGACAATTAGCCGGTTACGCGGGCGATGTCTGGTTTCCTCAACCAGCACCAGTCGATCACCCATGGAGAACGATGCCTCATCATGGCATGACGCCGCATATTTCTGGCACCAGCCTGACGGCGCAGACGCGCTATGCAGCCGGAGTGAGGGAGATTCTCGAATGCTGGTTCGACAATCGTGCGATCCGCGATGAATATCTCATCGTCAACGCAGGCAAACTCGCTGGCGTCGGTGCGCATTCTTACAGCGCGGGCGACGCAACCGGCGGTTCGGAAGAAGCGGCCAGATTCAAGAAAAACTGACCTCACATAACGAAATTGCATCATTGGCAGGAGCCGGCGCTTCCATTCAGCGTCGGTTCCGACATCGGACGAGAAACATGGTATGACGGATCAAGCAATCGGACTTGTCGCGCTTACTTCTCCCGATGGTTCTGGTGCAAATTTCGGGAGAAGACACACCATGACGGTCGAAAGCTCGGCGCGGAACGTGCGTTCAAGGCGTGACAGAAAGCTGCGCCGGGTTTCTTATCTATTTCGATCGGCGACAGAAGCGCGCGTGCGATTGAACAGCCGGTCGATCTTGACAGCCATGATGAAGTCGTTCTCCTGCAGGCCCTTGATCTTCTTGGTTTGCAAGGAGACTTTTGCGTGGCCCCAACCGAAGCAGACTTCGGGGTGATGACCCTCGGCCTCGGCGAGTTCACCGACCTCTTCGACGAAGTTCAAGGCTTCACGAAAATTCTCGAAGCGAAACTTGCGCTCGATGCGATGCGCATCGTCGAGCAATTCCCAATCCTTGGCGTTCGCTCGAAGAGCCTCGGCTTCTTCGCGCTTAAGCGGCGGAACGCCGCCGCGGCAGGGTGTGCAAGTCTTGTCCCCAAGAGCAGTCCTCATCGATCGATCTCCCCGAAGACAATGTCGAGCGAGCCGACGATCGCCGACACGTCGGCGAGCATATGCCCACGAACAAGGTAGTCTGTGGCAGCTAGATGCGCGAAGGAAGGCGCTCTGATCTTGCACCTATAGGGCTTGTTGGTGCCGTCAGAGACGAGATAGACGCCGAATTCCCCCTTTGGCGCTTCGACCGCGGCATAGACCTCGCCCGCCGGCACACGGAATCCTTCCGTGTACAGCTTGAATTGCTCGATCATCGCCTCCATCGAGCGTTTCATCTCGGCGCGCTTCGGGGGCGTGATCTTATGATCAGTCACCGCAATTGGTCCCTTGCCTTCTTCCGACGCCAACTTGTCGAGGCATTGCTTCATGATGTGCGTCGACTGTCGCATTTCCTCCATGCGGACGCAGTAACGGTCGTAGCAATCGCCGTGCTTGGCGACCGGAATACCGAAGTCCAATTCCTCGTAGCATTCGTAAGGCTGCGCCCTTCGCAAATCCCACGCGGCTCCACAACTTCTGACGAACACGCCGGAAAAGCCCAAGCCCCATGCATCGTCGAGCGTCACAACCCCAATGTCGACGTTACGTTGCTTGAAGATGCGATTGTCCGTTAGTAAACCTTCAAGGTCGTCGCAGACCTTCAAAAACGGATCGCAGAACGCATAGATGTCCTCGAGAAGCTTTTCGGGCAGATCCTGATGCACGCCGCCAATACGGAAATAATTGGCGTGCATGCGCGCGCCCGAGGCGCGCTCATAGAACACCATCAGCTTTTCGCGCTCTTCGAAACCCCATAAATTCGG
>PLZT01000172.1 GCA_003152255.1 Methylocystaceae bacterium
CAATGAATAACCCATCATCGCCTCCCGAGAGGTTGAACCATAGCAAACAGGGCCGCTTCCGAGAAAGCTTCGGAAACTACTCAATTGCATCGCGGGCCGCTTTTCTGGTGAACCGCTGACGGAAACGTGGGTGTGCACCCTAATCGGAAGGCTTTACAATGCTATGAATTTAGGGTGCGCGCCGAAGGCGCGTGTCAACTGTGGAGGAAGGTTCCACCCGGACAGTTGTCGATTGGTCTGGAAGCTGACGAGCGGATCGGTTGGGTAACTGGCCTATCCGGAGCCTCGTGACAAAGGCCGCCTTGGGCGGTTGAGCGATCCAGCGGGCCGTAACGTGAGTGAAGTCTGAGCAGGTGAACCGCCCCGGGTTTGCCGGAGGCCCCAACTCTTGAGAGGATGGGGTCATGGAAACGAACAAGAAGCCGTCGAACAAATTTTCACCTGAGGTCCGGGCGCGGGCGGTTCGGATGGTGCAGGAGCACCGGGGCGATCACGCTTCGCAGTGGGCGGCGATAGCGTCGATTGCGGCGAAGATCGGCTGCTCGGGCGAAACGCTGCGCAACTGGGTTCGCCAGGCCGAGCGTGACGCCGGCATGCGTCCGGGCGCGACGACGGATGAGCGCGAGCGGATCAAGGCGCTGGAGCGGGAGAACCGCGAGCTTCGGCAAGCCAATGAGATTTTGCGCAAGGCGTCGGCTTATTTTGCCCAGGCGGAGCTCGACCGCCNNGCCTTCATCGACGATCATCGTGATGTTCACGGGGTCGAGCCGATCTGCGAGGTCTTGCCGATCGCCCCGTCTACTTACCGGGCCCACGCGGCGGCGCGGCGCGATCCCGAGAAAAGCTCGGCGAGGGCGAAGCGCGACGCTGGGCTGCGCGAAAAAATCCGGCGCGTTTACGACGAGAACTTCCNNGTGCGCGGAAAGCCGGTGAAAACGACGGTGAGCGACAAGGCGGCGCCCTGTCCGCAAGACAAGGTCAATCGGCAATTCCAGGCGCCGCGGCCGAACGCGCTGTGGGTGTCCGACTTCACCTATGTCGCGACTTGGGCCGGCTTCGTCTATGTCGCCTTCGTCATCGACACCTTCGCAAGGCGGATCGTCGGCTGGCGCGCCTCGCGCACGGCGCATGCGGGCTTCGTGCTCGACGCGCTCGAGCAGGCGTTGTGCGACCGCCGACCCGTTCGCGGCGGCGGCCTCGTGCATCACAGCGACCGCAGCGTGCAAGGCGGATTCAATCGGTCGTCGCAACGCGGCTAACTTATCTCATCGTAGATGCTGATCCAACGCCTCCGCAGGTGTCCTCCAGTTCAGCGACTTTCGCGGCCTGGTGTTCAGGGCTATCGCCACGGCTTCGAGGTCGTCAGCGCTGTGCGTGCTGAGATCTGTTCCTTTTGGAAAATACTGACGCAGGAGGCCATTCGTGTTCTCGTTCGTGCCGCGTTGCCATGGGCTTTGCGGATCGCAGAAGTACACGCGTAACCCTGTATCAATCCGCAGGCTTTCATGCTGAGCCATCTCGGCGCCCCGGTCCCAGGTCAGCGAGCGCCGCAATTGCTCAGGCAGCAGGGTGATTGTAGCGGTGATCGCGTCCCTAACGGCCTCGGCGCCATGGCCGGCCAGTGCCGGGCCGTTCTTCACACGGGCGATGTCGCCGTGACCTTCCATGCGCGGCAGATACAACAAAATCGTGAAGCGCGTCGTTCGCTCGACGAGCGTGCCGATCGCGGAACTTCGCAGGCCCAGGATCAGGTCACCCTCCCAATGACCCGGAACCGCCCGATCGTCGGCTTCCGCCGGCCGCTCGCTGATCATGATCTCCGGGGAGACGAAGGACTTGCCCCGCCCCGGAGTCGCGCCCGCGGCATACGCAACGCTCTGCCGGTGCGCAGGCATGCGGTCAGTTCGCGGCGCAGCGCGCCTCGACCTTGAACATACAGCGCCTGATAGATGGCTTCGTGACTGATGCGCATCTCCTCGTCATCGGGGAAGTCGAGAGGGAGACGACAGGCGATCTGCTCGGGGCTCCATGCCGCTGCCCACCGCCTGTGCTGCCGAGGTCCCGATCGTCGTCCTTTCCATGTGACCATCGGGCCCGAAATCTTCACGCCATTGGCGGACGCGATCACGCCAGAGAGCCGATCCTGAACGTAACGCCGCAGATTGTCATTCGTCGCCAACTTCGATGCCTTCGGACGACGCGCCGATCGATCGGCGTGCCATTGCGCGGTTGTAGCGCGATATTCCAGATCGCCGTTGCGGGTCGCCGCATTGCGACGCAGCTCCCGCGAAATCGTCGAAGCGACTCGTCCCAGACGGCGCGCGATCTCGCACACACCACACTTCTGCGAATGCAGAATCGCGATCTCCTCACGCTCCGCAAACGACAAATAGCGGCCTGACAGCGGCTTCGAGCTTCTCGATAAATGCGACGGCGCCATGCCGCCAGCCCTCCGAAACCACCGGACGCCGACCGCCGGGGAAACGCCTGCGTCTATAGCAGCGGCCTCGCTCGTGCGGCCTGCGGCGATCGACGCCCAGAACACGAGGAGTTCGTCACGCTGCGCCACTGGCGGCCGACCGGGCGATCTCGAGGCCTTTCGACCAGCTCGATCCGAACGTCTTTTCCAATGCGCCATCGCAATCTCCCAAGTGGACGTTGCGACGACCGATTGAATCCGCCCAATATGTCTCGATCAAATACACGGAGCGCCTGAAAGAAGCGGGCGTCGAGCCGTCCGTCGGTAGCGTCGGCGACAGCTATGACAACGCGCTCGCCGAGACGATTAATGGGCTTTACAAGGCCGAGGTCATCTGGCGGCGCGGACCATCGCGCAATTTCGAGGCGGTCGAGTTCGCTACGCTCGAATGGGTCGACTGGTTCAACAACAAGAGACTGCTGGAGCCGATCGGGAACATTCCCCCGGCAGAAGCCGAAGCGCGCTATTATGCGCAACTCAACGAGCCCGCCATCGCGGCGTGACTCAAACGAAATGGCCTCCGGCAAACCCGGGGCGGTTCAGTTCTTGGGATGATAGAACTGCGCAGTGCGTTCGCTCTTCGGAGTTGTCTTTCGTCTCAGGGGCCAATAATGAAAAATCCGTTCCGGGCGTTTCTCAAGGCGTCGCGAATGCTCTCCGCGGTGTTCGATCTCCAGCGAATGGCGCTGTCACCAGAGCCAACGCCAAAACGTGCTAAGGCCCGCGCCAAGCCCCCTAAGACTCGACCGCGTTCAATGTCTCACAGCCCGACACGACCAGCGCCCGGGACCTTTGTAGATGAACAATTCAGCAGCCCCAACGGCCGGCTAGCCTATAAGTTGTACACTCCGCAAGGTTCGACGCGGCGGCGTTTGCCGCTCGTGGTCATGCTCCACGGCTGCACACAATCGGCTGCAGACTTCGCGATCGGCACTCGCATGAACAAACTTGCCGACGAGTTCGGTTTTCTGGTGCTCTACCCACAACAGTCGGCGTCTGCGAACCTCGGCCGCTGCTGGAACTGGCATCGCGCCGGCGACCAAAAACGCGGTAGCGGTGAGCCGGCCGTTATCGCGGCCCTTACACGCGGTCTTATGTAGCAGCCACCAC
>PLZT01000093.1 GCA_003152255.1 Methylocystaceae bacterium
CTCATAAAATCTCCGGACGGACTCTGAGCGAAATAAAGCGCGGGCAGGGTCTCGAGACGCGAGTTGATCACCCACGCGGCGCCGACGAGCAAGCCGCCAAACAGGACGAGCGGCTTGGGGCCAAACAAATCTTCGAAATAGCCTTCAAGCGGGACAAGCCATGTCTCGGCGACGACGAAAATCGTGAAGGCGACCTGGATCGCGGAGAGATCCCAGCCGAACCGCGCCTGAAGCGGATCGACGAAGAGAGTCCAGCCATATTGTAGATTGGCGACCATCGTCATGCAGAGCACGCCGATGAAAAGCTGCAACCATCTATGGGATTTGTGCCGAATCGTGACCTTCGATTGTTCGGGAGTAGCCGCTGTCATCTCTTCCACTCGAAACCCACATTGTCGCCTTGCGCCGAGAAAATATCCGTCGCGCCGGATTTGGGTAGGCGATTTGTGCTCGGCGATACAATGTAAATTTCGAATCCTCGTTTGAAACATAGCGCTGGACAGCCCTCGATCGGATGCGGCATGGAGTTTCGCGCGTCGGGCTTTCGCGGGCGTGGGGCGAGAGAAGAGGATTCCAAGCTCATGAAGATTTGCGTCATCGGCGCCGGGGCGATCGGTGGCCTGCTGGCCACCAAACTTGCACGCGCCGGCGAGGATGTCAGCGTCGTCGCGCGCGGCGCGCATCTGGCGGCGATCGCGTCGAGCGGATTGACCTTGATCGAGGAACGCGCGCGGACCGTCGCGAAGGTCAAGGCCAGTGATCGTATCCCTGACTTTGGCGAACAGGATTTGATCATCCTCGGCATGAAGGCGCACCAGGTCGCGGCGGTGATCGGCGACTTGCCCGCGATCATGGGACCGCGAACGGCGGTGTTGACCGCGCAGAACGGCATTCCCTGGTGGTATTTTTTCAAGCATGGCGGGCCGCACGAAGGCGCGCGGCTGGAGAGCGTCGACCCGGGCGGCGTCATCGCCGATCATTTGCCCATCGACCGCGTGCTGGCGAGCGTGGTTTACCCGGCGGCGGAGATCGAACGGCCCGGCGTCATTCGTCACATCGAGGGGAACCGTTTTTCGCTCGCCGAGATCGACGGATCGAAGAGCGAACGCATTCTGCGCGTCTCGGAAGCCTTTACGCGGGCCGGATTTAAGGCCCCGGTGGTCAGCGACGTGCGTGCCGAAATCTGGACGAAACTTTGGGGCAATCTGAGCTTCAACCCGATCAGCGCGCTAACGCACGCGACGCTCGTGGACATCTGCGAATTCGCGCCGACGCGCGCGCTCGCCGCCAATATGATGCGGGAGGCGCAAGCGATCGGAGAGGCGCTCGGCGTGCGGTTCAGAATTTCGCTCGAACAGCGCATCGCCGGCGCCGAGTCGGTAGGCGCTCACAAAACATCGATGCTTCAGGACATCGAGGCTGGCCGCGCGATCGAGGCGGACGCCTTGCTGGGCTCCGTGATCGAACTTGGCGTCCTCGTCGGCGTGGCGACGCCGCGCCTCGATGCGATCTACGCGGCGGTTAAACTGCTCGGCGAAACGCTCGCGCGCGCGAAGGGACGGCTCGTCGTCGCGCCCGCGTGAAGACAAAACCCACGGGAATACAACCATGACATCTGGGCGCACATTCGAGAGCTTGTTGGCTCCAACGCATGGCGATGCGGTCGCAATTTCCGCTCCGGACGCCAAGCCGTTGACCTATGACGGCTTGAGAGCGCTCGTCGCGAAAACGATCGCGGCGCTGAACGGTTTTGGCGTAGGGCGCGGCGACCGCGTGGCGACCGTCCTGCCGAACGGCCCGGAAATGGCGACCGCTTTTATCGCGATCGCATCTGGCGCCGTCTCCGCGCCGCTCAACCCCGCCTATCGCGCCGACGAATTTGAATTTTACATGAGCGATTTGGGCGCCAAGGCGCTCGTCGTCGAAGCGGGCAGCGCCTCCCCGGCCGTCGACGCGGCGAAGAAACTCGGGATCGCGGTTCTGACCCTGACGCCCGACGCAAACGCGGGAGCGGGAAGCTTCACGCTCTCTGGCGGACAGCAAAGCTCCGCCGCGCGGCCGGGCTTCGCCAGCCCCGAGGACATCGCGCTGATCCTGCACACCTCGGGGACGACCTCTCGGCCCAAAATCGTGCCTCTGTCGCAACACAACGTCACGACTTCGGCCGACAATATCGCGCGGACGCTGGAGTTCTCGGAAGTCGATCGCGGCCTAAACATCATGCCGCTGTTCCACATTCACGGCCTTATCGCCGGCCTCCTGGCGCCGTTGTCGCGCGGCGGCTCGGTCTATTGCACGCCGGGCTTCAACGCGCTCAAGTTCTTCGCCGCGATGGAGGCCGCGCGGCCGAATTGGTATACGGCGGTCCCGACCATGCATCAGGCGATTCTGACACGCGCGGCGCATCACAAAGACGTGATCGGACGTCATCCGCTACGCTTCATCCGCTCGTCTTCATCGTCGCTGCCGCCGCAGGTCATCGCGGAGCTGGAAGCGACCTTCCACGCGCCGGTGATCGAGGCCTATGGCATGACCGAAGCGTCGCACCAGATGGCGTCGAACCCTCTGCATGGCGTAAGGAAGCCCGGCTCCGTCGGACTCGCCGCCGGACCGGAAGTCGCGATCATGGACGAGGCCGGAAATTTGTTGCCGGCTAATGAAATCGGCGAGATCGTCATTCGCGGCGACAATGTCGCCAGCGGCTATGAAAACAACCCGAAGGCCAACGCCGAGAGCTTCACGAACGGCTGGTTCCGCACGGGCGATCAGGGCGTCAAGGACGCCGACGACTACATCAGCCTGACCGGCCGTCTCAAGGAGATCATCAATCGCGGCGGCGAAAAAGTCTCGCCGCGCGAAGTCGATGAAGCCCTGATGGATCATCCGGCGGTCTTGCAGGTCGTGACCTTCGCCGTGCCTCACGACATGCTCGGCGAGGACGTAGCCGCCGCCGTGGTTCTGCGCGATGGCGCGACCGTCTCCGAGCAAGAATTGCGCTCGTTTTTGTCCACGAAACTCGCGGCGTTTAAGACGCCGCGAAAGATTCTGTTTCTCGGCGAAATCCCTAAAGGCGCGACCGGCAAACTACAACGCATCGGACTGGCGCAAAAACTGGGGCTCGCCTAGCTTGGCCTGACCGGATTTTCGTTACGGGCCAATAGAAAAGAATCGACCGCTTCCATGCCTACGCTTGCTTTGCGCGGTCCGCTTCTGGCGCCAAGCAGCCACTGATCGACAACCCGGAAACCGTCCGAGCTCGTCCGCTGTCGTGAGCATCGCGACCATAGACGAAGTTTGAAAATCCGCCGCCGTGCCATGTCCAGTGTCCTGTCGCGGAGCCTGTTACGTGGAACGCGCGGCGGCGCGCTGCCAGCTGTCTTTACAATTTGTGGTAGGAGGCGCCGAAGCGTTTGCGACCGACGTTCGGTCTCACC
>PLZT01000264.1 GCA_003152255.1 Methylocystaceae bacterium
TTTTCGCGCACGTTCAAAGGCAGAAGCGCGAAGGTCGCGGCCTCCGGATCGATCTCGCTCATGTCGCCATGCACGGGCCTCGCCGCGCGCATTACCGCCTTCATCGCGCGGGTCTCGACCGGATCGGCCTCGCTGTCGGTCAGATCCTGCGGCGCGACGAACTGGCGCCGCTCGCGCGTCTCCAGGCCGCGCTTAAAAATCTCCGACAGAAACTTCATGATGAAGACAAAGGCGTCCTGCGCCATGGCGACGCAAATCGCCATCGTCGCGTCGGGCGTAAAGCTCCAGAACGCCTCGCGCGCCAGTTCGAACTTGTTGCGCTCCGTGGTGTGGGCGCGCAAGAAATCATCGCTTCGCTTGAGAAGAGCGCGCACGTCGGCCTCGTTAAGCCCAGCCGCCTTTCCCGCGACGACGCAGGCGTCGACACGTTTCTTGGCCTCGTTGAACCCGCTCGCCGCCGCGGGCGGGTCCGTGGCGGACGCCTCGCGAATATGGTTCGCGACCACGCCGATTTCGTCGCGCAATTCGCCTTCCAGCGAACATTTCTTGTCGAACACGGCGCGCGCGGCGGTCATTTCGTCGCGCGCCGTCAAACGGTCGCGCGCCTGCGCGCCAATCGGCTCGCAGGCGAAATCGCCCACGACCGTCGAAGGAACGGCGTTGGCGCCGCGCGCGGCGAAAAGGATCGCCTCGCACAAGGGCTTGGCCTCGCGCACGACGCGCCAGCTAGGGTCGGCGCGCAATTCATCGCGCAGCGCGGCGAGCTGATGCAGCATGGCGCCGAGATCGGGCGCGGCTTCGCCCTTCGGCAGCGGACGCGCCTGCGCCTCGGCGCCGCTGTCGGCTTTCAGCTTCAAGGAGATCGCCTCGGCGTCCAGCGCGTCGCGTCGGCGCAGGGTGTTGGCGCGCTCGCCGGTCGGCCCTTTGAGCGTCTCCTTGATCGTCGCGACGCGCTTTTGCGCCTCCATCGATTTGGCGCGATGCGAAAGGCAGTTGGGACCGCAGGAGGCTCCGAGCCCGTCGAGCCCCTTGGAGGCGTCGACGGCGGCCTGCTCTTCCTGTTTCGCGGTGGTCTCCAGGCCGGAGATTTCTTCCTGCTTGGCCTTGATGATCGCGTCGAGATCGGCGGCGCCGCGCTCCAATTGCCGTATCCGCGCCTTCGCGTCGTCCAGTTGCCGGCTCGCCGCCTGGGCCTCGGCGAGATCGGCGGCGGCCCGCCGCGCGGCTTCCAGGGCGACGCGCTGGCGAGCCTCCTGGCTTTTGCGAATCGACTCGCGCAGGGTCGCGTCCGCCGTGCGCGCCGTCTCGCTGAGCGCCTCGAGTTGATCGAGATAGCTTTTGAATCCGGGCGTCGCCTCGAGTTGCGCGGTGTTTTCGTCGTAGCGCGCGGCGACTTCCTTGGCGGTCGGCAACACGATGTCGGCGGCAAGCTCCATCGGTTGCAGTTCGCCGACGATCTTCTTCGACGAGAGTTTGAAAATATTGTTGTAATAGTAAGTAAAGGAAAAGAACGCGGAGATCGAGAAGACGAAGGCGAACACCAGCGCGGTGATCGAGGTTTTGATGATGACCCGCTCGCGCGCCATGCGCCGCATGGCGATGAGGCTTGCGAGGTCGGCCCCGAGCGACCAGGACGTCGAGGCCAGCATGACCAGGATCGCCGTCGTGGCGATCACCGCGCCGCCAAGCCCGATCCAGTCGCCGGGCTCCTTCTGCATGATGTCGACCATGCCGCTGGAGGTCGTGTAAAACACCCAGCAGAGCACCGGCGCGGCGATCGCCATGCCGATGCGACCTAGGTCCGTCTCGCGCGGCCAGAGCTTTCGCACCGGCGCCGCGAGAGCGGCGAGCAAGCTCGGCCTGAGGTGTTTCGCCGGCGCCGCGCCCGCGCGGGGCTCGGCGACCGGGGCCGGAATGGGGGTCGGGGTCGGCGCCGCCGCATCCTCGCTCATGCGGAGGGCCTGTTTGCGGCGTCGGTGCTTTGGCGGGGGCGCCGCGCGGCGTGGCGCGTTCTCGGATCAAGCGTCATGCCGCCAATGCTAACACAGGATTTCGCGACCCCGAAAGTGCGGCGTCACACGGTTCGCGGCGCGGCGAGCGGCCCGCGCGAAACGCCTCCCCAATCGAAGCGCCCGGTCGCGCTCAAGATAAGAAAATTCGCGACCGTGTCATTTCGGTCATATCGCGGCGCGTTTTTCTGCTTTATGAAATGAAAGCAACGTCAACTTCCTTTTGCCATGGTCCCGCGATGTTGTTTCTTTCTCGCCGCAAAATGCTCGCCGGAGCTTCCGCCTCCCTCGCCGCCGGTCTCGCCGGATGCAATAGCACCCCCGCCCCCACGATCAGCGCCGCCGTGACTCCAGTCCCGCCTCCGCCGCCGGCCGCGCGTTCCGCTGCCGTCGACGGCGGGCCGTTCAACTACAGCGCGATCTACGCGGAGACGAAGGACGGCCAATTCACGGTCCCCTCCGTGAAACTGTCGCAGATCAATCCCACCTTCTTGCGCAAGAATGTCGCTTACGCGACCACGGAATCTTCGGGCACGATCGTGGTCGATCCCGGCAATCATTTTCTCTACCATGTGGAGGATGGCGGCCGCGCGACCCGCTACGGCGTCGGCGTCGGGCGCGAAGGCTTCGTCTGGGTCGGAGAAGCGACGATCAAAAGCAAGCAGGAATGGCCGGACTGGTATCCGCCCAAGGAAATGATCGAGCGCCGGCCGGACCTCAAGAAAGAGGTGGTCGAACTGCAAAGCGGCGTCGGCATGCATGGCGGCCCGTCCAATCCGCTCGGCGCCCGCGCCATGTATCTGTGGCAGGGCGACCATGACACGCTGTTTCGCGTCCATGGCACGAACGAGCCCTGGACCATCGGCCTCAGCCAATCCTCGGGCTGCATCCGCATGATCAACCAGGACGCGATCGACCTCTACCAGAACACGCCGGTCGGAACGCGGGTCGTGGTGCTCGCGTCCCGCGGAGCCGTGCCGGTCAAAGTCGCGCGCGGGTGAAGGCGCGACGCGGCGGAGCTAACCCCGCGATCTCGCGTCGGTAAGCGGCGCTAAAACCGCGCGCCGGCCCGCGCTCGCGGACTTGCCGCGAAAGATCAGCCGCTTGCACCAACCGGTCAGCGGCAGCTCGATGAACTTATACGTGACATAGCCCCCGAGCGCGGCCGCGCCGAGGCCGAGCAGGACCAGGGGCGTTCCGACGAGCGGATTCTCGACGGGAACGCGCAGGAATCGGATCGCGCCGTTCAACGCGGAGAGAATAATCGGGTTCACGAGATAAATCGAATAGGACGAGTCGCCCAGGGTTTTCATGAATTCGACCTTCGGCAGTCTGTTCGCGGCCTCCAAAGTGAGCACGCCGCAGACCAGCAGAGCGGCGGGACCGCCCTGCGTGAATGTCTCGAAATCGCTATTTTTGAGATGAAAATAGGGAAGCCCCGCGGCGCCGAGCACCGCCATCGACAGGCCGATCCAAGGGCTGATTTTCGCGAGATATCCGTTCACATAGAGGTAGCCGAGGACCGAGCCGGCGACGAATTCGAGAATGATCGGATTTTCGTAGATGCGCGGCACCGGCGCTTGCGGGTCCGTGACCACGAACAAAAGACTCACGGCGATTCCATAGGCGACGAGCAAGGCGAGACGCTTTCCGGTCGACGAAACAAACAGCAGCGCCGCGAACAGGAAATAGAAATACATCTCGTAATTCAGCGTATATCCAGGCCTCAGCAGCGGCACATTCGTGCCGGTCCCCGGATTTACATGCGGGATGAACAGCATGGATTGAACGATATGAGAAAATACGACTTCGTTCGCTCTTCCGTATCCGGAAGCCGAAAATAGGATCAGATACAATATCGTCGCCAGCCAGTACAGCGGCACGATCCTGATGATCCGGCGCAATAAGAATGTTCGCGACGACATGCTGTTGTCCTTCGTGACGAAGAACATCACGAAGCCGCTGATCACGAAAAAAACGTCTATGCCGCAGTCGCCGAAATCGCGAGCGAGGCTCGATGGCCAAGCGAAAGTCGGCATATTGACCGAAGTGTGAAAAAGCGCCACCGACATCGCGGCGACGCCTCGCAAATATTGTATGCTGACAACTTCCGCCTTGTTCGCGGTGGATCGGCTGTTCATCAAACGCCTCGAATGCTGGCCCGCCATGCGACCACGCGCGAATGCTATCAGAGCGAGCGGGTTCAAAGCAGTCGGATCGCCGCTTAACCCTAACGCCCGCGTCAGCCCGGCATGACGAAGCTTGGCGAAAAAGGCGCGTCTCGAAACTCTTGCGCCCCGGCCGCGCCGACGATCCGCGCGGCGATTTTCACCAAAACGATTAGCGGCATATTTACCCTGTCATGCTCAAAGGAAGGGTCGCCAGTCGGCGTTCGCTAGTTGGCGACCCGCTCGGCGAAAGCGTCCGTCTTAGCGGTCTCCGGTGGTTCCGAAACATGCCCGGCGTCGAACACCAAAACTCCGGGCGGGCCGCCAACGCCATGGGGGTCATCGACACATTTTCGCTCGGCGCGCCGATTAGTGCGCGAGGACTGCTTTTTTTCGCGATACTCGCGCTCACCTGCATTTCTCTCACACCGTTCCCCGACCTCGGCGACGCGCGCCTGCTTGAACTCGGCGACGGCAACGAAACCGTCACCTATTTCTTGTTTTTCGTTTTCGCCGTCATCGCGACGATCATCGCCTGGCGCTCGGATTGGCCGGCGTTGAAGAGCCTTTTTATTCCGAGCTACGTCGGAATGTTCGGTTGGGTCGGAGTCACCTGCGTCATTTCGCAGGATCCGCTGACATCGAGCAAACGCGCGGTCATGCTGGTCTTCGTTGTGCTGTGCGGCGCGACACTGTTCCTTCTGCCGCGCGATCGCGACGAATTGACCCGCCTGCTCAGTTGGTTCGCCCTGCTGATCATCGGACTGTCCTATTTCGGCGTTTTTTTCATGCCGGAATATTCGATCCATCAGGCGACCGACCTCGGCGAGCCTCAACTCGCGGGCGACTGGCGCGGCGTGTTCGGACACAAGAACATGGCCAGCGCCGTCTTTTCCTTCCTGGCCTTTATCGGCCTGTTCGTTCGAAAGGAACGGGCCGCCGAGGGCTGGATCATTTTCGTCTTGTCGGTCGTCTTCATCATCGCCTCGGGAGGCAAAAGCTCGACGGCCATATTTCTGGCGACGATCGTGATCTCTTATGTCGCGGCGCGCATATCCAATTTCGCGCTTTGGGCGCTCCTTGTCGGCGCGCCGCTCGTGGGCGTCAATCTCCTTGGAATAGGCTCCGTGCTATGGCCCTCGCTCGCGTCGATAACCTCGGCGTTGCCCCTGGATTCGTCATTCACCGGACGCGCCGACGTCTGGGCCTATGCGCTGCCAAGGACGACCGAAACTCCGATATTCGGCCACGGTTTTCTCGCCTTCTGGAATACGGCCGCGATGCTTTACGGCGCCGAGCAGAACACGGAATGGGCCAGCACCGCCTCGCATGCCCATAACGCCTATCTCGACGCGGTTCTCTCGATGGGCTTTCCCGGACTCTTGCTTTTTCTCGCGGCTTTCGTGGTTCAGCCGGCGCTCGACATAAGGCGCGCCCTCGCGCGCGGAGAGGAGCCAGCGCTCACCTTGATGTTCCAGCAGACCTGGATGTTCACCCTTTATCTCAGCGCGTTCGAGAGCTTTTTTTTCAATCGCGCGCATCCGAACTGGGTCACGTTTCTGTTCGCGGTGTTCAGCCTCCACTATCTCGCCCGGTTCAAGATCACCCGATCGGCGGACGCGCGCTCGCCGCCGCGTTCCTAGATGGCGTAACGGGCCGCCGCGAGGCTTCGGCTTTTCGGCATAGTGTCGGGCGTCGCTTCCGCCGAATGCCGCCTAAGCCCCGACAGGCTCCATGGCGGGCTCAAGCTCCGGCGAGACTCGGCGGACGGCTCGGCGCAGGCTGATCGGGCGGAAGAGCTGCTTGGTCGCCTCGACGACATGAACGCCGCCGCCTGGTAGAGAGAAGCGCCCGGCGATGCGTTCGAAGGCGGGCGCCGAGCGCAACAGCGACGGGCGCGCGAAGGGCGGCACGTAAAGGGCTTCGCCCCAGAATATCGGCAAGAACAAAGATTCCTGCAACAAATCGTGCAATTGGCCCCTCGAATAGGGATGGCCATGGCCAAAGGGCGTGGTGTCCAGCCGGGCCCATAGGCCCGTGCGGCTCGGCGCGATGATGATGACTCGCCCGCCCGGCGCCAAAATGCGCCAGACCTCCTCCAAAAGGTCGCGTGGATGCTCGCCCGTCTCGAGCGCGTGGATAATCAGAATCCTATCCATGGCGGCGTCGGGCAGCGGCATCATCGTGGCGTCGACCAGCGCGGAGGAGGATCGGCCATTGAGCGGCCAGTGAATCACGCCTTGGGCGGCCGGCATGAACGCCAGCGCGCGTTCCGCCTGCGCCTTGAAATCATCGAGATAGGGCGTGGCGTAGCCAATGCCGAGAACGCGCAGCCCCGTCGTCTGGCTCTCCCAGCGCGCGCGCAGCACGCGCGACACCAACCGCCGCGCGACCTCCCCGAGCGGCGAATCGTAAAAGGCCCGTAGATCCACAACATCTAGCGACATGGCCCGATCATTGGCTGAAACCCAATCCAATGCAAGGCGGTTCGCGCCGCCGTGAATCCAGCCATTTGACGCTCATTCGGCGTATTCCAGCTCCAGGGAGTTACAAACGCGCCCCACGGCGGCGATCGTCGCTCGGGCTGGGATTCCTCCGAGCCAAGTCATGAATGTTTCGCGCCAATAAACTCGGCGCCCTGCTTGATCGGCGCCCTCGGCGCGTGTTATCTGGCGTCGACGCTGCATCCGCCGGACTAGGCTCATGCCTGAGGGACTAAGGTGGAGGCCGCGCGCCGGAGAGGTGGCAGAGTGGTTGAATGCACCGCACTCGAAATGCGGCATACGGGCAACCGTATCGGGGGTTGAAATCCCTCCCTGTCCGCCAGTTCTTATTTATAAGTATCTGTGATTTCTATATAATTTGACT
>PLZT01000023.1 GCA_003152255.1 Methylocystaceae bacterium
ATGACGGCCCTTGGAATTAAACTTGAACGGCGCGACAGACTCCCGTGAGAGCCACGGTAAACATCTGCCCTACAACCCTTAAAATGCCGCCACGCCGATATCCGTACACCAAAGCCGCGCAAGGCCCACGGCGGACAGGTTCTTTTCCGTTTCCCTGAGCGTGGGTTCGAGTGTCGTCGTGTCGCCCTGGTCGGCCTCGTGGATCGGGGCCGCCACGATCACGCCCGTGTCGAGATCGACCGCATGTTCGGGCTTGTAGGCGAGATGCGTCGAGCCGTCCTTCATCTTGGCGACCTTGCGTCGGGATCGGTCTTGCTCGTCCAGTCCTCGTTCGACAGCTTCTTGCCCTTGCGCTTGCGATCAAGACGAATGAAGTCGTCAATCGTCGGCGTCTCGACCCCGCTCTCCTTGGCCATCCGCGTCAGCATCTCGCGATAGGTCTCGCCGCTGTGGCGCCGCACGATTGTCCGCAGCGCGGCGTTGGCTTTCATCGTCGAACCATCGACGCCGACCACGACGACCGCTCCAACTCTGCGGGATTTGAACGTTCGGTTGATCAACGAGCATGGGCGAATGAATTGGCAGAAGGCATCCGGCTACAATCGCCGCTCCAAAGTTGAAGCGTCGATCAGTCGCTACAAGCGGGTGATCGGCGACGCATTGCGTTCACGCGAAGATGCGCATCGGGAGACCGAGGTCAAGATCGCCGTCAAGGCGCTCAATAGCATACTCGAACTCGGGCGACCGACCAGCACACGCACCGCATAAAATGCGGCTAGAAACGACGCAATTCGCGTCGGATAGTGTCCGTGCAACAAAGCTCCGAAATGCACCGTTGACACCGACCAAACGACCCGCGAAGGCTGCGCCTGAGAACGCCGTCTCCCCCCGCAAATTGGGTTCCGGGCCGCCCGGCGACGACGGGACAAAGCTTATCGAATCGCTGGCGCCGCTGGGCGCGAAGCCGCGCCCTCGTCGGCGGCGTTAGCGTTACAAGGCAGTTGGTCTCGGCTTGGCAGCGCTATGAGAGGCATGGCCGCCTTTCCGACCGGCCTCTGAAGCAAGCGTATGATCGCGAGAAAAACTGCGTTTACTGGGATCGACGGTCTGACCGCCTTTGCGGCCCGCGCTTGCGGCCAGCTCCGGGTTTTGCGAGAAGCTGCGCTTTTCATCGGGGACGCTCTGACCACCTTTTCGCGCGATCAGCCGTTGCTTTTCGGGATCCATCGAAGCAAAGCCTCGGTTCGATTTCTTGGTTTCCTGCATGGACGCCATCTCTCTCTCCTTCCGTCTCAGTCACCTTCAAAAAATGCGGAGGACTAGCTATCCCAAGTTAAGAAACGACCTCGGGCCGTCAAGCCCCTATAATTTTCTTGCGGTCCCCGTTTTTAGGTAGCGGAGAGACGGTGCCTTGATCGCACCCGGTTTCGTCCGCGAGTGGGGCCGTATCGGACGCGGCGGACAAATGCGCATGATCCCTTACGCCACGACCATGGAGGCCCATGCCGCGCTGCGGAAGCAGCGCCACGCCAAGGAGCGACGGGGATATATTTTGGGATGAATTGGTGTTGATCTGAACCGTATAAGCTCATCGCGCGCGAGCTGCGCGTCCACGACGATGAATTTCTATCCGTGCGCGCGGCTAGCGAGACGCCGAAGCCAAGCCGGCGCGAGCACCGTCGCAATCCGATAAATCGGTCGATAGGGCATATCACGACAAACGCCCTATCGATAAACGCCAATCTGCGTCAGACACACTGGCTTTAGCGGGTATCGCCCCATCGGCGCCGGCCGCGCCATCCAATGATTGATCACAAAACCTACTTGCTCGACCTTGACTCTTCACCGCCTAGTGGGCTCCGTCATTGATTTTGATGGTGGGTTCTGAATCTCTGTCGCTGCGCATCAGCGATGGAGATGATTCGTGGCGGGGAAAGCGATTGCGATCAAGAAATACATCGTGCGGCTGAGTTCGGAGGAGCACGAGCAACTTTCGGACTTCATCCACTCTGGAAAGCGCTCGGCGCAATTGCTGACGAAGGCGCGCATACTGTTGAAAGCGGATGTCTCGGAAGCTGGGGAAGGCTGGAGCGACGACAAGATCGCCGAGGCTCTGGACACCAGCGTCGCCAATGTCGAGCGCACGCGACGGCAATTGGTGGAGGAAGGGTTCGAGGCGGTGCTGACCCGCAAATACAATCCGAACTCCGCGCCGCCCCGGATTTTCGACGGCGTGGCGGAAGCAAAGCTGATCGCGCTGGCTTGCGGGCCTGCTCCGGCGGCCTACGCAAGATGGACGCTGAGCCTGCTCGAAGAGAAAGTCGTCGAACTGAACATCGTCGAAAAGCCAGCGACAACACGATCGGGCGGACGCTCAAAAAAACATTTTCAAGCCGCATCTCAAGCAGCAATGGGTGATCGCGCCGCAGGCCAGCGCGGGCTTCGTCGCCAACATGGAAGACGTGCCGGAAGTCTATCAGAGGCCGCATGATCCGTCGCGCCCGCTGGTGTGTCTCGACGAGACCTCGAAGCAAATGATCGTCGAAACACGCGCACCCATTCCCGCCGCGCCGGGACGCAAGGCGATAAAGGACGCGCAATTTCTACGGCGGAGCGCTGTCCTCATCTGTCGAACTTTTCTTTAAGTGGAGCGCGAACCGATCGGCTCGCGTTCCACAATCTTTCGCCAGCCTATTTATTTCGTGGCAGCTTCGAGGTGCGTCAAAGCTTCTTCAGCATGCTTTGGCGCGACATCCGTATGGCCCTGCCTGCCGTGATCAATGGCCGCCTTGAGATGCGTGATCCCCTCTGCGGTACGGGGATTGGCCTTGGCCCTCTCTGCCGCCTCGGCGTGAGTAAGCGCGGCTTCGGCGTCCGTCACGAGCACATCCGCATGTCCTTGCTTGCCGTGATCAATGGCTTCCTTCGTATGGCTGATCGCTTCGGCCACGGGATCCTCGGCTAAGGCGAGACCCGGCGCGAACAGCGCGGCGATGCCAAGGCTAAGAATGAAAGTGAAGATTCTACGATTCACGATTGTGTTCCTCCTTGGTGCGCGCGGCTTACTGGATTTCGGACGTCGTCGGAAGGCGCCAGCAGCGGAGCCGGTTTGAGTAGTTTCCGAGGCTGACCGGTCGGCATCGCAGTGCGGTAGGCTCCGCAGTTCAATATCCGGGCGCGTGCAACGAAGAGTCACAATGCCGCTCCCGCTCGACGGGAGCGAAGTTTCTCATGCTTTCCAAGCTCAAGGTTCTCATCGTTGAAGACGATTTCATGATCGCTGACATGTCGGAAGATTTGCTCGTCGCCGGCGGCTATGAGGTTT
>PLZT01000180.1 GCA_003152255.1 Methylocystaceae bacterium
CGGAAGGAGAGGGATAAGCCTTCCCGTGTAAGCGTAGTTCTACTTTGCGGTGGCGGGCACCTTCCACGGCTCAGCAACGACTGACGGCTGTGCAGGCGGCGCGGCGTTGATCGACTTGAAAGATTCCTTGGCGAGGCTCGAATACATCCCGCCCATCTTGGTGGCTTGGGCTACGAAATCCTCATAGGCCGATTTGGCGAAATCCAACTGGAGCTTTATCGCCTCTTCGATCTTCTTCACGCCGACCAGCTTTTCGCAAAGCTGGCGGGTTTTCTCAAAGGACTTCTTTGAATAGTCCGTCGTTTCAGCGGCGATGGCCTGTAGCCCCTTGGTCGACGAATCAGCCGCCGCGGTGAAGGCCTCGAACTGAGCTGTGTCGAATGCTTTGATTTCTGGGAACTTGATCGACATAGAATATCCTTTTCGGTCTAGGCGCGCGGGGCATTCCTCGCAACCTTGGATGTCTGGTCTTTTTAGGTGCGCTGAACAACAAAGTCAAGAAATATGCTGCAGCGCACAATAAACCAAACGCCCTGATTAGGCTCGGAATGGCGCAATATAGGCGACTCCAGCTGACCCCGACGGACCACGGCTGCTATCTGAAAGCAGATTGCCGCAGCCCCGACGCCATCAGGTTTCGGCCTGTCTTGCCGGACATAATCTGTTCCACGCGACATCCACATGCCTCAGACTCTGAGCATTTCTCGCCGTCATATCTGTATCTGTTGTAAACCGCCGCGACGCCCTTGATCAGCGTTCATCAATCATGCTGCCGGCGCCGTCCCGGAACTCGTCATTGCGACATTCGTCGACGATGCGCGGGCCGTTTCGTCGTTTGGTTGCCAGGGTATAGAAATCCATTGCCGAGAGAGAGTAGAGAGAGAGAGAGACATGAGCGATTCTATCGCGGCCTTGTTTCAACGCCTGACGCAAGGCGTCTACGTGGTGGGCGTAGCCCACGGGGAGGCGCGCAATGCTTTCACCGCCGCCTGGGTGATGCAGGTGTCTTTCGATCCCTTGCTGCTGGCCTTGAGCATCAATGCGCATCATTCGTCCTATGCGCTGCTCAAGCAGAGCGGGGCGTTCAGCGTCAACGTGCTGAAGAAGGGCCAGTTGGAGTTGGCCGCCCACTTTGGTGGGCCGGGGAGCGCCGACAAATTGGCATTGACGGAGTGGACGACGGGCCGGACCGGGGCGCCCTTGCTGCGCGAGGCCCTGGCTTGGTTCGAATGCCAGGTGGAGGGCGAACATCCGGCCGGCGACCACGTGCTGGTGCTGGGAAAGGTGATCGACGGCAAGCTGTTGGATTCCAAAGCCGAGCCCATGGCCTATCGCGAAACCGGCGCCATGGATGGCGCCTCGGCTCTGTTTCCCGACATTTTCGGCGATGCGTGAGGCCGCGGCCTTGGGATTTCTGCGAACAACGGCGGGTGGTGGTGAAAAAGACACTCAACGCGAAAAATCTCGAAGCGCTCGGAGCTGAACGTCTAGCCGAGTTGTTGATCGAGATCAGCGCTGGCGACGCGGCGGCGAAACGCCGTTTGCGGCTCGAGCTGGCGGGAGCGCAGAGCCCGGCCGAGGCTGCGCGCGAAATCCGCAAACGCCTGAGCGCCATTGCGCGTTCTCGCACTTTCGTTGACTGGCGGAACCGGCGTGCGCTGGTAGACGATTTGGAAACACAGCGACGCGCTATTGTCGAGCAGGTGGCGAAAGCCGATGTGACCGGAGCGCTCGATCTCATGTGGGGCTTCCTAGCGTTGGCTAATTCGATCTTCGAGCGCTGCGACGATAGCAGCGGGACCGTGATCGGGATATTTCATTCAGCCGCGAATGACCTCGGGGAGCTAGCCAAAGCCGTAAATGCCGATCCGAGGAGATTGGCGGATCATGCGTTCCAAGCGCTGATCGAGAACAACTACGGCCAATTTGACTACCTTATCAGCGCGCTCCGTCCCGCGCTGGGTGAAGCGGGTCTTGAGCATTTGAAGCAGCGCATGATCGCCTTGTCCAAGGAACCCGTTGAAACGCTTCCAGAAAAAGAGAGGCGAAAAATCGGCTGGTCATCGAGCGGTCCGATCTACGAAGACGACATCGCCAATCGACATCGAGCGAGCGTAATTCACTTGACGTTGAAAGAGATTGCTGATGCGCAGGGAGATGTCGATTCATTCATCGCCCAGTACGACAGCCAAACAAGAAAGGTTCCCCGGATTGCCGCGCACATTGCTCGGCGACTTCTCGCGGCAGGCCGAACTGAAGAGGCGTTGCAAACGATTGAGGCCACTGAACACACGCGATCTGGCTGGCTCGATTTTGAATGGGAAGACGCGCGCATCGATGCGCTCGACGCGCTTGGGCGAAGCGACGACGCCCAGGCGGTGCGCTGGTCATGTTTCGAGCGATCTTTGTCGCCAACGCACCTACGGGCTTACCTCAAGCGACTTCCTGATTTCGATGACGTCGAGGCTGAAAATCGCGCCCTCGACTACGCTGAGAAATACAAGGGTCTGCTTCAGGCGCTGTCGTTTTTGGCGTCTTGGCCTGCGCTCGATCGCGCCGCGAATCTTGTGATCAATAGGTCAGAAGAATTGCATGGCGACCATTATGAGATACTGACCCCGGCGGCGAACGCTTTGGCTGGAAAGCATCCGCTGGCGGCGACTTTGCTGCTCAGGGCAATGATTGATTTCTCGCTCGATCAGGGTCGGTCCAGCCGATATCGACATGCCTCCCGCCACCTTATGGATTGCGCGAGCCTCGCCTCTTCGATCCCGGATTTCGGAAAGTTCCAGACGCATGAGGCGTTCGTTGGCAGGCTGCGCGCAAAGCACGGCAAGAAAATCTCGTTTTGGAGCCTGGTTTCCTGAGCTTCACTCTTGAACGATTTAGAGCAGAATCCGATCAACCTGAATTATATCCGCAGGCATTGAAGTAATTTTCACATTCGGCGGGTTTGAAGATATCGGCGCATGTTTCGAGCGCTCTCATCAAGCCCGAGACGGTTCGCTCGGCGATTTTGCGCAAATAGGCTTTCAGCTTGGAATAGGCCTTTTCGATCGGGTTCATGTCGGGGCTATAGGGCGGCAGATATCGCAGTTCGGCTCCTGCGGCTTTTATGAGTTGCTCGACCCTCGGTCCCTTGTGGCTCGAGAGATTGTCCATGACAACGATGTCGCCTGGTGAGAGCGTGGGAACAAGGCATTTCTCCACCCAGTCCTCGAACAGGGCGGCGTTGATCGGCCGGTCGAAAGCCTTCGCCGCCGCGAGGCCAGAAAGGCGCAGACCGGCGACAAGCGTGACCGTCTTGTAATGGCCGTGCGGAACGGCGGCGCGCAAGCGGCGGCCTCGCCGGCAGCGTCCGCTTTTGCGCGCCAGATTGGTGGAAGCCCCCGTCTCGTCGATGAAAACAAGTTTCAAAGGATCGAGGTCGGCTT
>PLZT01000064.1 GCA_003152255.1 Methylocystaceae bacterium
TCCGGAACTGGTGGCCGATGCTGTTTTTCGTCGTTTTCAAATCACCGTCGGAAGGCCGCGCGCATGTCTTTCGCCCGGGCGAGCCCTTCGCGCAGTTCACGATCATCCCGGAGGAGTGCGATTTCGAACTCGTTCAAATGAATGAAGAGGAAGCCGCCGAGCGCGAATTGCAATCGCGGCGCATCTACGAAAGCCGCGCCACGCTCGGCACCGATTCGCAATGGGTCTCGGCGTCGAACACTGTCTTTGACGCCACCTATAGGCGCATACACGGCGCCGCGCGCAAATTGCCGCCCCGCTGACGCGGTCCGCGTCAGCGCCTTCCTTATGATCCGCGAAGGATTAATAGGGGTAATAATTGTGGTGATGGTGGTGGTGGTGGTGATAACGCCACTGCTGGTGGTGGTGGTGGTGGTGATAATGGCGCCGCCGCCAATAGTTATTGTGATGGTGATGATGATGGTGGGGCCAATATTGAGCCAGTTGCGTTTGGGCGTCTGGCTCGCCCGCTTTATCGGCGCGCGCCGCCGCCCCCAACTCATCGGCGGTTTTGAGGAGCGCGACCGCGTTTGGGATCGGCCGCAGCAACTCGGCGTAGGAGGCCGGGCTCAAGACTTCGGCGACGCTTTTCGCCGCCGCCGGGTCCACCGCGCCCATCGGCGCCAGCGCGGAGATCGCGCCTACAAGACCTATGATCTTCTTGTCCATTTTTCCCTCCATCAAAATTGGTATACCGATGCGCAGCCGGCGCCGAAATAGCCAAAGTCTCAGAACCGTGCCGCAGTACACCTTATTCTTTGAGCAAGCGAATGATTGCCCATAACCTCACGCCACGAAACGGCCCGACCTCGGATGAAAGGCGGGCCGTTTTTGCGTTTTGTCGGGCTACTTAGTGGCGGCTTCGAGATGCGTTAGGGCCTCTTCGGCATGGCCTGTAGCGGCTTTCGCGTCATCCTTCTCGCCTTCCGCAATCGACGCCTTCAGGTGCGTGAGGCCCGCCTTGGTGTGCTCGTTGTCTTTGGCCTTTTCCGCCGCTTCCGCGTGTGTAAGCGCGGCTTCTGCATGCGTCACGAGCACTTTTGCGTGACCCTGCTTGCCATGTTCGATCGCTTCTTTCGTGTGGCTGATTGCTTGGGCGAGATGATCCTCAGCCAGGGCCAACCGCGGCGCAAGAAAGGCGGTGACCGCAAGGCAAAGCGCGAACGCGAGATTTCTACGGTTCATGCTAGTATCCTCCCTAATGCCACTCCTCCTTCAGGAATGGCGACAGTACTAATTCTGTAGAGTTCATCTGAACGGCACATGAACGCTTATGTCAGCCGCACAGGCCTCATGCCAGATTCTATCGCCACGCCCGCGAAAACGGAATCCGCTCAGCCCGACTTTTCACACGGTCTGGTTGATTTATGCACCTATGGTCATGGTGAGCGTGAATGGTCGGTGTCAGAAGCCACATACTGCGTGATATCTGATTATTACCCCCGCGCACCAACCGCTCTTTGCACGCCCCGACGCCATGATCGATCTGCTCTCACTGCGCCTTGCTTTGTTCGGTCAACAAGGGCGTTATGCGACGTATCGTCACCCGGCGATTGATGCGCGAAGCCTCCAGCGTTTGAACTTTCAGGTATTGAGCTCCGTAACCTTGCGTCGTCAGATTTTCGGGCGGCACGCTGAAATCACGCGTCAGGGTCGCAGCAGCCGCCTGCGCGCGGCGATCTGAAAGCGAGAGATTGTCAACGTCGGAACCGACTGCGTCGGTGTGGCCCTCGATCAAGAAGACCTCGCTCGGATTTCTGCGAATCGCTTCATTGAGCGCTCCGGCGATGCCCGCGAGGCGCTGACCTTGATCCTGCGAGAGCGCCCATGATCCGCTGTCGAAATTGATCATATCGAGATCGACGCTTCGCGTGTAGGCGCGCAAGCTCGCACTATTGCGAACCTCGTCAAGAGTGTACCGGCGCGGCAGGCGCGACAGCGGCGGCGCGAACAATGCCTCATGGATAACGCTCTCGTCGGCTCCGCCCGCGTCCACCACATATCGGTCGCGGGGAATCTCGATCAGGGGTGGCGGCAAGACGACCACCTCATCCTCGAAGGACCGTGGCGGTTCACGGAAGCCGTTGTCGATGATCACGACCTCGCGTCCGTCACGATCACGCCGGATGCGGCGAAGAAGGTAGCCGTTCTCATCGGTGACGGTGACAATCTCGTCGCCGTCGGGACGACGATAAATGGTCGCGATCTCATTGCCGCGCCGCTCGCTGCGCATGTCGCCGCCAAGGTCACGGAAGCGGTCGTTCTCGTCGTGGCGGATGAAGACGCGGTCGTCTTCGCGCACAATAGTGCGGCCTGGCTCTTGAATGACCGTGACGCCATCCTGATTGAACTCGCGGCGGTTCGTGCGAACATCGCCAATGCTCCGCGTCTCGTGTCCCAGCATGAATCCTCCGACGAGGCCCGCTGTCGCTCCGATGGCTGCGGCGGTCGCTGGTCCAATGTGCGATCCGCTACGTTGCGATGCGACAGGCTGGGGCGGGGAATAACCGGCAGCCGGAGGGGCGACGCCAACAGGCGGCTGCGTATGCGCGGCGGGCGGCGGGGTGACGGCGGGCGCTGGCGGAACATGCTCGGCGGCAGGAGGCGCAGCACTCCCCTGCGGCGCGACATGCGCCGGGGCCGCGCCAACAGGCGGCTGCGTATGCGCGGCGGGCGGCGGGGTGACGGC
>PLZT01000021.1 GCA_003152255.1 Methylocystaceae bacterium
TCCAACCACTTCCGCGACGGCATCCTGCGACGCGAGGCCGTCCGTGTGACCCTGCCACAAGGAAAAATTGTCTTTCGACCCGGCGACGCTTGCGTACAATTTCCTCTCATTGTTTCGGGCTCCATAAGGGTTCAGCGTATCACCGAGAGCGGGCGGGAAATTGTTCTGTATCGCGTAACGGCGAATGAGACTTGTATTCTGACAATCGCTTCATTGCTCGCCACAGAATGCAATTCCGCGGAGGCGATTACGGAGACGGAAATAGTCGCCTATGTTTTAAAGGCGGCTCCGTTTAAAGAGCTGATGAATCAATCTTCGGGTTTTCGAAGTCTTGTCTTCGAGGGATATAGCCGCCGCATTACGACGCTCATGTCGAAAATCGAAGAGCTTATTTGCACGAGAATCGACGTGCGTCTCGCAGAGCGGCTTCTCGAGTTAATGGGCGCGAATCATTGCATCGAAACGACTCAACAAGCGCTTGCCGCGGATCTCGGCACGGCGCGCGAGGTCATTGGCCGCATGCTCAATAGTTTTGAACGTTCCGGCTGGGTGAAGCTGTCGCGCGGCGCTATCGATATCCGCGATGCAAGCGCGCTCTCCATGCTTATTGGCGGCAAACGGGACTAAGTCGCGGACGAGCTTTTGATAAAGAGGCATCACAGATGGGTCAATCGCGGTTCAATCGTCATTCTCCCCTGACAAAGTGCGTCAATGAGGAGAATCGTAACGCGCGAAGGATTAGGCCCGTCTGGCGCAAACTGTGCGCGAGGCATCCGGGACTATGTCGACTGGATGGAGAGAGCCATGATTCTCGTCTTGGTGTTTATCGGCAGCGCTTTAACGGCCGCCGGCGGTCTGTATTTTATAAATATAAAATTCTGCAAAGATCCTGTTCAGGCGATTGCGATGTTGCTTGGCGGCCTGGTGATGGTCGCGGGCGGTGAAATCGCGGTCACCGGCTCGAGTACTTCGTTCTTCAAGGCTCAGCAGATTCAGACTTCCACATGCGAGTTAGAAGGCGAAACCGCGCATCCCACCGATCGTCGCGACGATTCCGGGAAGGTGATTTTCAAGCACATCGTCGGCTGCATGAAGACAGCCGGCTATATGTGGACTAACGAACACAAGCACTGCCAGGACGCGCCGGTCGCGACCAACCCACTTTGCTATCTTCCCGACGGAACCTTTGCACGCGCGATTACGACCGCTCAGGTAGCCTTCGAGTAAGCGACCATGTTGCATCGCACCGATTGCAAGATAATCGATCTTGCGCCGATTTGAGCGGAGGCTTGCCTTCATTCGAATCGGCGCACGATTTGCGGCACGAGAAAACAAGGGGATAGGCGCGTGATAGGGGGCATAACCATGCGATGTTTCGACCTCAGCCCTCAAGGGTAAACTCCCGGCGGATGATTGTCTCAACATCGTTGGCACGGAGGGGGTTAGATTGTCATGCGTTCGAGCCCAGCCGACGGGAGGATTGCGTCCAAATGAGAGAGGAAAAACGTCGGCGTGCGCGGTGGGACGCCGCCAACCCCGCCGAACGCGGCAAAGAGCGACTCACAGCCAGCGCGCCGCCAACAAATCCGGTCGGAAAAGGGAATAATCGATGCTCGTTAGGCGTTCATCCGGCGAATCCCGGCTATTGCGTCTTGGGCGGCGCGTCACCATTTCTCTGCGCAGAAAGGAACCGAAGATGCATCCTCGTGGTTGGCGGCGCGCGCCGCATCTTGTCGTCGCTTTGGCGCTCACTCTTCTTGCCAATTTCTACCTCGGCGAGACGCCTCTCGGCTGGGCGTTCGCTCTCCTCGGCGTCGGGTTCTTCATTTACGGGTCCGCGGGGCTATGCCCCGCCTGCGCCCTGCGCGGATGCAGGGTCGAACCGCGCAAGCCATCGGGGGGATGAAAGATCGCGGGCCACATGCTTGCCGCTATTATTGATGACGGGTTTGTTTTGAGGCCGGCGAGCGTGGCATAGAGCTTCGATACGGCGTAGGGTTCAGTTGTTTACGCCAGCCCTTCGCACCGATCGCGCCAACCACGCTCGCCATGACTGACGATACGATCCTGTCGATGCGGGTTCCAGCCGTCAGCCGCAAGAAAGTCACAGCCACTTCGACGGCGGACACCTAACTTCGGATGGCGGCGTCATGCTGCTTTCGATGGCGGAGCGGCGTGTGGGCATCGCCGAGAGGCTGGCGTGCTGTTTTCCCGGTCGCCGCGATCCCATGTGTTTCGGCGCGGCGTTTCGACGCCGATCAGCGTGAGGGCCACGGTCTAAGGAACTGAATTTTCTTGAAGCGAGTAGATATTTTTGGGATCATTGGGTTCAATGAAGCCACGGCTATTCCCCGAACATTGATGGACGGCGACGATTTCGGTCGGTTCGAAGTCGTTCTTGAGATCACTCAATGATAGCGCGAGCGAACGCTCGACCTTCCCTTTCACCTCAACCCGAAAGGTTTCAGGGTCGATACTGAGCGGAATGTCGCTCAAATGATATCGCACGAAGAAAGCATCGTTTGGCGTGATCACGCCTTCGTTGAAGATCGAGAAAGGCGTCTCGAGTTGCGGCGGGCGGGAGGTGAGTTGAATGACCGGCCGCTTGCCTGGGTAACGCACCAAGGGACGGCGCCCGTTACCGAAGGGAAGCGTCACCATATCCTCCGCGCGAGCGCCGACAGGAAACCCGGCACTCGTCATGATCGCCGCGCTGAGTCCGCGGCCTACGCCCGTCAAGGGGTCAGCCTCACTTTCCGTGCTGT
>PLZT01000509.1 GCA_003152255.1 Methylocystaceae bacterium
GCCCGCGCTCCCGCCCATGTCGAAGCTGGTCAGGCCTTCATTCCCGCGTTGCTCGAAGAGTTTGCGCCAGTTGCGAACGGTGTCATCGTCGAGAAGCAGCGCAGCGGCGACGTCCCGACAGCTCCATCCGTCGTCCAACAATACAAGTGCGTTGGCCCGTCGCGTCACCCGAGAGGCCGCCAACCCATCTCGCGCCAACGCGATCAGCTTTGCGCGATCCCCTTCGTCAAGGAAATGGCTTCCAATCATTCCTCTATCCGAATCCGTTCAGCCGCAAAATGCAAGGAAATTCTCCCGGATTCTCAATGAGTCGGGGTATAGGAGAGGATCAGGCCCAATATGAGGCGATGCGCGATCAAATTTCGACAGCTGTAGGACCGCTCAATTTCCTCGAGGAAATCTGGGTCAACGATGTCGTCAATCTCGTCTGGGAGACTCAGCGGCTGCGCCGCCTCAAAGCGGCGTTGCTGCAGGCTCACGCGCATCAGGGCGTGAAAAAAATTATGACGCCTTTTCTCGGAATTCTTGCGGCGGGCGACCTCGCAGATCAGTGGGCCGCGCGCGAGCCCGAGGCGATTAAGCACGTGGAGGCCATTCTCAATGAAGCTGGTTTGACGATGGAGGCCGTCAAGGCGGAAACGCTCGTGTTGGAGCTAGAGGAGTTCGAGCGGATCGAGCGCTTGATCGCCTCGGCGGAGGCGCGACGCAACGCCATTTTACGCGAAATCGATCGCCACCGCTCGAGCCTCGCCGAGGCGCTCAGACAGACTGCCGAGGAAACGATCGACGGCGAATTCGAAGAGATCCCGCCGCCCGAAACCGAAGGCCAAGCGGCGTGACCAGTCCCCGGCAAATTCGGGCGAACCGCGCCAATGCGCGCTTGAGTTCCGGCCCCAGATCTCCCGCGGGCAAAACCCGGTCGGCGCGAAACGCCTTTCGGCACGGTTTCAATGTGCCGGTTGCTCTCGTCCCTGATCTCGCCGGCGACGTCGAAGCCCTGATGCGGCGGATATGCGGTGAGGACTGTGATCCTAAGCTGATGGAGCTGGCGCGACACGTCGCCGAGGCGCAGATCGATCTGCGCCGCGTGCGCACTTACCGCCAGCGGCTTGTCCAGCGCGCGTTGACCGATCAAGGGTTTCAGACCAAGGCGACCAAGCGGGCGCAATTCAGGTGGGCGGTGGCGATCCTTCGCGATCCCTTCAACGATTTGCCCGAAGACCTCGAACAGGCGAGGCATCCGCCGCCGGTCAAGGGCCCCGAGAAGCTGGCGGTCATCTTGGCGGATTACGCAAGGGAGCTCGCGGCTCTCGATCGCTACGAACGTCGCGCCCTGTCGCGGCGCAAATTCGCGATCCGGGAATTTGACGCGGCGCGGCGGCGCGAGATGTAGGCGCGGCTTGGCGCGGACGCAGCGATGGAGTCTGGTTGACAACATATCTAGAACTCATCAGACGCGCGCGCCTGCTAAAACAATGTTAAAAATCAATATGTTGTATTCCATAGGCGACGCTCGGCTCTGGCGTCGGCCTCGGCCTCGCCCGCGGCGGCGCCGAACGGCGACGCCGCGAGCCGAGCGGGGCCCGGGTCCGCGTTTTCGCGGAACGAGGCCAATCATGCGCGGCTCTCGACAATCGCGGCGGCCGCGGGCGAGCGCCGCGCGACCGGCCGCGATCGAGCTTTGGCCTCTGGAAAGGCTGGCCCGCGCGATAATGTAGTTTCTCGCTTCAAGCCCAATAGCCTCGCGCTCGGCTGAACGAAGCGCGGGCGGCCCGCGCGATCCGGCGGCGACCGCCTCGACCTCCTCGTCGACCACCACGCCGGCTCCATCCCGTTCGATGTCGCGCCAGATATCGACCTTGTCGCCGATCGGCGCGGGTCCGCCCAGCGCGATCACCTCGGCGATGACCGATCCCAATAATGGGCCCGGAAAATGCCTCGCGTTCTCGTGAACGTGTCGTTGATTGTTTTGGAGCGAAGCGATCTAAAATCGAGAGCGAGGCGCCTTTCATTTTGTCCCGATCTCTGCGAGGTAGCGCTCGTCCAAGTGGAGCATTTGAGGAGCATCGATGACGAAACACGCGCTTTTGACCGGAATTACCGGACAGGACGGGGCCTATTTGGCGCGGCTTCTTCTTGAAAAGGGTTATGAAGTTCATGGCGTCATTCGTCGTTCGTCACATCGCGGCGTCGAGGACCATCGACTGCGCTGGCTGGGGATCGCCGACAAGGTGAACCTGCACGACGGCGATCTTTGCGACCTTTCGAGCCTGTTGCGCGTCGTGCGGGAAGTCCAACCCGAGGAGATCTACAATCTCGCCGCGCAATCCTATGTCGCCTCCTCCTGGCGCCAACCGGTGCTGACGGCGAACGTCACCGGCGTCGGCGTCGCCAACATGTTGGAGGCCATGCGCATCGCCGCGCCCGGCGCGCGCTTCTATCAAGCCTCTTCCTCGGAAATGTATGGGCTCATCCAGCAGTCGAGGCAGAACGAGAAGACTCCCTTCTAC
>PLZT01000710.1 GCA_003152255.1 Methylocystaceae bacterium
GCAGAACGAGAAGACTCCCTTCTACCCGCGCTCGCCCTATGCGGTGGCCAAGCTCTATGGCCATTGGATCACCATAAATTATCGCGAGAGCTTCGGCTTGCACGCGTCGTCAGGCATTTTGTTCAACCATGAGAGCCCGTTGCGCGGCGTCGAGTTCGTCACCCGCAAGGTGACGAGCGGCGTGGCGCGCATCAAATTGGGCATGGCGAACGAGTTGCGGCTGGGCAATATCGACGCCAAGCGCGATTGGGGCCACGCGCGCGACTATGTGCGCGCCATGTGGCTGATGCTTCAGCAGGACACGCCGGACGACTATGTCGTGGCGACGGGCGTGACGACCACGGTGCGCGACATGTGCCGCATCGCCTTCGACCATGCCGGGCTCGATATGGAAAAATATGTGGTGATCGATCCGGCCTTTTATCGTCCGGCCGAAGTCGACGTTCTGCTTGGCGACGCCGCCAAGGCCAAGGCTAAATTGGGGTGGGAGCCGCAAATCGCGCTCGACCAACTCATCCGCGAAATGGTCGACGCGGATCTGGCGCGCGTGCAAAGCTAGGACCTATGTTTTTAACCCAGTCCTCCCGATGTATTACCGTCTTGCGCAATAAAACGAAGCGTAGGGCGAATTTAGCGCATCGCGTTGTGAATGTTATCGAGGTTGAAATTTCGACTGTTGGTCAATGTTTCGGCTTTGTGGAATGACGTTACCTCCGATGCTGTATTTCTTGTCCACCCACCGCGCCCCTTGACACGCGCGAAATGCTCCGCAAAAAGGATTGACGATGTTTCCCAAGCCCGTTTCGGATTTGAAGCCCAACACCTACGCCTATGAACAGACGCCGCTGGTCAAGCCGACCGGCTTTCGCGAATATGACGCGCGCTGGCTGTTCGAGAAAGAGCTCAATCTGATGGGCGTGCAGGCGCTGGGGCTTGGGCTCGGCACGCTGCTGCATGAAATGGGCGTGCCGCTGGAGCTGGCGACCGGCCACGATTACCGCGCCTATTCCGCGTCGATCAAACTCGCGATGATCACCGGCCTGATGGGCGCCGGCGTGCGGGTCCACGACATTGGCCTCGCTTTGTCGCCGATGGCCTATTTCGCCCAGTTCGAACTCGACGTTCCCGCCGTCGCCATGGTCACGGCGTCGCACAACGACAATGGCTGGACCGGCGTCAAGATGGGCGCGCAGCGGCCCGTCACCTTCGGTCCCGAGGAAATGGGGCGGCTCAAGGAAATCGTGCTGTCCGGAAAATTCCGCCTCGCGGACGGCGGCTCTTATCGCTTCGTCGAGAATTTCGGCGAGCGCTATCTCGATGATCTCGCGCGCGGCGTGAATTTCACCCGCAAGATGAAGGTCGTGGCCGCCTGCGGCAACGGCACCGCCGGCGCCTTCGCGCCGAGATTGCTGGAACGACTCGGCTGCGAGGTGGTCCCGCTCGACATCGAACTCGACTACACTTTTCCGCGCTACAACCCCAACCCCGAAGATCTCGAAATGCTGCACGCCATGGCCGACAAGGTGCGGGAGAGCGGCGCCGATGTCGGGCTGGGCTTCGACGGCGACGGCGACCGCTGCGGCGTCGTCGACAATAATGGCGACGAGATTTTCGCCGATAAGATCGGGGTTATGCTGGCGCGCGATCTGTCGAAGATTTACCCTGGCGCGCGCTTTGTCGTCGATGTGAAATCGACCGGCCTGTTCGCGACCGATCCGGTGCTGAAAGCGCAAGGCGTCGTCGCCGACTACTGGAAAACCGGCCACTCCTATATCAAGCGCCGCGTCAGCGAAACCAAGGCGCTGGCGGGCTTCGAGAAATCCGGGCATTTCTTCTTCAATGCGCCGGTCGGGCGCGGCTATGACGACGGCTTGCTGACGGCCATTCACGTGCTGGAGATGCTGAACCGCAACCCCGATAAGTCGATGGCGGAGCTTTACGCCGATCTGCCGAAGACCTGGGGCTCGCCCACCATGTCGCCGCATTGCGGCGACGAGATCAAATACGGCGTCGTGGAGAAGGTGACCGCGCGCTTCCAGGCCATGCAGGCGCAAGGCGTTCCCTTTCTCGGCGGCCCGATCCGCGATCTCGTCACGGTGAACGGCGTGCGCGTGACGGTCGGCGACGGCACCTGGGGACTTGTGCGGGCGTCATCGAACAAACCGGAGCTGGTGGTGGTGGTCGAAAGCCCCGCCTCGGAAGCGCGGATGCGCGAGATGTTCAAGGCGCTCGACGAAGTGCTGCGCGAAAACCCGGAAGTCGGCGCCTATAATCAGACGATTTGAACCCCGCGCCGCGGATTCACGGTGTCGGCGCCAGGCAACCGACGCTACTCGTCACGCCAGTGCGCGATATTGAATATGCCGTGACGCTCGGGGGTGACTGATGGCGCTTACGTTGATGCCCCGACGCGAGTGTATACGGCTTTAACGGGGCCGTTAGATAGTTCTCCAGAAAGGAGCGTCATCATGACTAAAAGGCGAGTTTGGGTCGCGGGCCATAAGGGAATGGTGGGATCGGCGATCACGCGCTATCTCGAGAGTCGGGGTGACGAGGTGTTGAAAGTCGAGCGCTCCGTCGTCGATTTTCGTAACCAAACCGCCGTCGAACTTTGGCTCAAGCAGAACCGGCCCGACGCCATCGTCTTCGCCGCCGCCATGGTCGGCGGCATTTACGCCAATGACACCTTCCCCGCTGATTTCATTTACGACAATTTGGCGATCGAAACGAACATTATCCACTCCGCCCACGCCGCCGGCGTCGATCGACTGGTGTTTCTGGGCTCGTCCTGCGTCTATCCGAAATTCGCGCCGCAGCCGATCAAGGAGGAGTCGCTGCTGACCGGTTCGCTGGAGCCGACCAATGAATGGTACGCGATCGCCAAGATCGCCGGCATCAAACTTTGCCAGGCCTACCGCAAGCAGTATGGTCGTCGTTACATTTCGGTGATGCCGTGCAATCTTTATGGGCCCAATGACAATTTCAATGTGAGGACGGGCCATGTGCTGCCGGCGCTAATTCGCAAATTCCACGAGGCGAAGGTCGAGGGGCGCGAGGAGGTCGTGGTGTGGGGAACAGGCACGCCCTTGCGGGAATTCCTGCATGTGGACGATCTCGCGCGGGGCGTCGTCTTCTGCCTCGACAATTACGACGAATATGAACCCATCAATTGCGGCGCGGGCACGGAGACCACGATTCGTGAACTCGCTGAATCCGTCGGACGCGCGACGGGCTTTACGGGCAAAATCGTGTTGGACACGACCAAGCCCGACGGCACGCCGCGTAAGCTAATGGATTCAAGCAAGATCCGCGCATTGGGATGGAAGCCGGAGATCACTCTCGATGACGGCATCTCAAGCGCCTATCGCTGGTTTTTGAAGAAAAACGCGGGCAACCCATATTTGGGTCGAGATGACGTGATAGCCTGATGAAATGTTTTCAAAAAAGGCTGAAAGATTTTTTCGATCGGAACTTGCTCCAACGATTGATTGGGAGCGATTTCCTATCGCTGGCTGGGAGCCGCGAATTGATCGACCCGCTCATCCGCAAAATGGTCGACGCGCATCGGCGTGCATCCAAAGCGAACCGCCGCGTCAAGAAGTTGCGCGCTGACGCCGACCCACTAATGCGCTATAAAGTCGCCGTCGGGGTTCGTCGCGCCTTGGAGCTCCGCCTCGTTGTTCATGGTCCTGACTTTGGCAAGGACCGAGGCTCGAATATGCGGCTCAAAATTTCGGCATCCGCCGAATGTCGCCAAGTGAAAACAAATCGCTTATGCTGCCATGGAGCATCATCATGACTAAAGGACGAATTTGGGTCGCGGGCCATAAGGGCATGGTGGGATCGGCGATCACGCGTTATCTTGAGAGTCGGGGTGAGGAGGTGTTGAAAGTCGACCGCTCCG
>PLZT01000115.1 GCA_003152255.1 Methylocystaceae bacterium
TCTGCCTTATGGTTAACCTTATGTCCGCCCTTTGTCGCCGTCCGGTTGGGTGGATTGGGATGTTTCTGGGTTATTTTATCTTGTGTTTTCCTTGGTCTTGCCAGGGCAGCAGCATTCCTGTAGCCTAAGATTAGGGACCTGTGGAATTGTCCTACAATTCCGGTCCTCAGAGTAGCCCGCAGGAGGGGCCGCAAGCGGCCTTTATCGCCGGCGGGCAGGAGCCCAGGAGAGAACGAATGGCGCGCCATAGAGCGGGGTATTTAGGTGAGCTCCTGTCCGAAAAGCTGACCGTCAAATTGACGGAAAGCGAAAAGGAGGAAGCGGCAAAAAAGGCGTCGTCAGCCGGGATTCCGCTTTCGACATACGCGCGTATGCGACTGACCGGCGGGCAGGTTCCGAAGGCGATCATAGGACGTGACCCGTGCGCACTGAGGGAGCTCGCGAATGAAATCGCGCGGGTTGGAAATAACCTCAATCAGCTAGCCAAGATCGCGAACCAGACCGGGCGGATAGAGCAGGGAAAAGCGCTTGATGCGGTGCGCGATAAGGTTGCGGATGCTCTTTCTCGAATGATCGAATTATGATCCCGAACCTTGTGAAAGGGAGCGGGATTTCGGGTGCGATGCGTTACGTCATGGGGGAGGGAAACGACCCAGAGACGGGCAAGCATATTGAACTCGTTCCCGGTGAAATGAGCCGCGCTGAGCTTCTTGGCGGACAGGGCTTTGGGTTTGATATAGACAGTTCCGAGCGGCTCGAACTGGCGCGACGGATCATGGAATGGGGCGGAAAGCCCGAGAACCAGGCCAGCCGGACGAAGCCTTGCGTAAAGGATTGCCTTCACATGTCGCTGTCATGGGAAGGCGGGCAAGCCCCTTCAAAAGAGGAAATGATCGAGGCCAGCCAAAGCGCTCTTAAAGCGCTTGGGATGGAAAATGCGCGGGCGGTGTTTGTCGCGCATCACGACACCGATCATCGGCACGTGCATATCGTGGCGAGCCGGATTAATCCGGAGACTGGCAAGACCTACTCAGACACCCGCGACAAAACAATATCCCAGGCATGGGCGCTTCAATGGGAGCGGGAGCACGATCAGGTTTCGGAGGCGCGGCGGGCGCTGCACAACGTGGCGGAACGGGTTCAGGCGCGCGATGCGGAGGGGCTGCTTGAGCATCTGACGGCGCGGCAATCGACCTTTACGCCGAGAGAGTTGGACAAGGCTCTGTCTTTCGGCGGGCTCGACGAAGAGGCGCGCAAGAGTTTCCGGAAAGAGCTTTTAGACCGGCATGACGTGATCGGGCTGAGGGAGACTACCGACGCCCCAGTGAGCCGATACACGACGCGGGACATTCTGGCGGCCGAGCGTGAAATCCGCCGCGATACGCATGCACTGAACAGCGCAATCCATCACGGATTAAGCGCCGAGCGGACCGGAAACGCTGCGCTCGCGCACCAGCTTAATGACGGACAGGCAAAGGCTGTCGACCACGCGTCGAGAGAGGGCGGTTTCGCCATGATCGCCGGCGAGGCGGGGACGGGCAAGAGCCGGACGCTTGCCGCCATCCGCGACGGTTACGAGCAGGCCGGGCGCAAAGTTATCGGGCTCGCCTGGACGCACGCCGTCGTGGAGGACATGCGGCAGGAGGGGTTCAAACAGGCGAGCACGATCGCCGCCGAGCTGAAACGCCTGGAGGGCACGCAGCACGCCTGGGACGCGAAGACCGTCTTGATGGTCGACGAAGCGGCGATGCTGTCGACGAAAACTCTGGCCGAAATTACGGGCAGGGCGCGCGAGGCGGGAGCGAAGCTTATCCTGTCCGGGGACGACCGGCAGCTGGCGAGCATCGAGCGCGGCGGGATGTTCGGGCCGCTTAAAAACGAATTCGGGGCGGCGGAGCTGCGGCAGGTGCAGCGGGTGCGGGACGTGGACCAGCGGGCCGCGTTCAACGCGATGCATGAAGGGCAATTCCGGCCAGCGCTCGACACGTTCGAGAAGCAAGGCGCTATCAACTGGACGCAGACCCAGGCCCAGGCGGTGCGGGCGCTTGGCGACCGCTATATGCAGGATTGCGCGCAAGCGCCGGACAAGAGCCGGTTTATCTTTGCTTACACCAACGACCAGGTGCGCACGCTTAACAGCTTCGCCCGGAAATTGGTGAAGGATCAGGGAAAGCTTGGAGCCGAGACGGTGTTGCAGACGGCGGACGGCCCGACGGCTTTCGCCGATGGCGACCGCATCCAGTTCACCGGCAACGGCCGCACCCGCAAAGGCCGGGAGGCGGGGTTCGTCAATGGCGCAGCCGGAACCGTCCTGGAGATCGACACGAAAGGCGCGAAGCCGCGTGTGACCGTGGCGCTCGACGGCAAGACGGCGCGCAAGGTGCAGTTTGTCGTCGGCGACGGGCGCGAAAAGGGCGAGTTCGAGGCCTTTCGCCATGGCTATGCGGGAACGATCTACAAAGGCCAGGGGCGGACGCTCGACCAGACTTATGTATTCCATTCGCAGCATTGGCGGGGGGCGTCATCCTATGTGGCGCTGACGCGGCATCGCGAGTCCGTGGCGATCTTCGCGGCTCGGGAGACGGCCCCCGACATCGAGGCGCTGGCAAAGCAAATGGGCCGCGATGAGAGCAAGCTGGCGGCTTCGGGCTATGTGATCGACCCGGTGAGTTATGAGCGTTCGGGCCTCGGACGCGATGAGCAATCGCCGACGACACGGACCGGACCGGACAAGGGCTTGCCCAACAAGCCGGCTGCGCCGCCAGAGATCGACAAGCGGACGACAGTCACGGACGCGAAGGACGAGCGGCTTGAGCGACTGCGCAACTTGCTGACCAACAAAATTGATACGGGCGGCAAGGACGGCTCCGATCACGATAAGGATCGCAACCCCGGCGGCGGAAAAGGCGGACGAACGCGATAGGCCAACCGGCGCGGGGGCAGCGTCGGTATGGTCCAGGCGAAAGCCTCGCGAGGATATTCGGCGAGGTAAAACCGGCCTCGTGGCCGTGGCTAAAAAACCGCTCAAGCCCGATCCAGCGGAGCAGCTCCGCTCCGAATTGCGGCGTTGGAGCCTAAGCCGAACTTTCGTTCACCAGTTCGATTTAATGGCGAAGCCCGCGCCGACAGCCAAGACCAAAGGCAAGGTTGGCGGACGCGGGAAAAAGGGCAGGGGCAGCGCCTGGCGCGCCTACAGGCTGCCTTTGAAAAGAAAGCGCGGCTTAGCGGCGGTTAAAGCCCGAGACGATCCGGGGGATTCATCGTTCGAGTCCGGGCAAGAGGCGATCCGCGCCCTTTATGGCGCGAAGATCGAAGCGACGCGGCGGAATCTGCCGAAGCGAGAGGCCGCCGCCGCCGTGCGGGCTTTGCTCGACGAGCAGGGCGCGGCCTTCAGAGAGCTTGCCGAACGGCAGCAGGCAGAAAGCAGGGCAAGACGAGAGCTCGCACGATTGCGCGCCGACCCCGAGCGGCCCGATGACGAAAGTATTACAAATCTGCCTGCGCTTGTGGCATAGTAAATACATAGATTAATAATTTTAATTGGAGGCAACATGGACGAAGAAATCAAAAAGAAGGTTGCAGAATTAGAAGCAAAAGTTGCGCAACTCGAAACTACCATCGCCGATCGTCTCGATAGAGTCGATAACTATACGCTTCAAAACGCTGTCGACATTGTTAAATATGGCAATGAGAACGAGCTTTACCAGCACCTTGCGATGCTTGCTTTCTTCGACGAACGTCCGGAGGGCTATAAGAATATGTCAGGCAAGGAAGTGCTGGCTTGGAGCCGCGCTCGGGGAGAGGCAATCGACCCTGAGAGATACGCCCAAATCTTGGCCGAGGAACAGCGCGAGCCGCAGGAAAAATAAAGCCGCGCTCTTTTGCGTGTCTTTCTTAGCCGGACAAAAGCCATGATAAGGTAACCCATCTCCGTGTGGAGCCTGGGATCATGGGCGATGAAAACAACCCGCCTAAGCCGGTGTCGCCGGAAGAGCGACGCCAGGCCCAACTTCGGCACATTGCTCGCGACAGAGAGCAGAAAGCGAAAGAAATAGCCGCCAAACTCGAAATCAAGCGCGGTCCGACGTGGGCGCTAGATGTCACGGACGAGCATGACCCGGAAAGAATTCAGGCGATTGTTAAGGTTGCGGCTGAAATTAGAGCGCAAGAACTCACAGAACCATGGCGAGTTTATTACCCCGATGAGCGCGGCTTGGTTGAAAGAGCGGCAAAAGAACTAGAGCGTCGGGAGCAGCAAGCAGAGACGGCAAAACAAGCGGAGTCGGCGGCGCAGCCGCGACAACCGGAGCAGGAATCCGGAACGCCGATAGCTGTAGCCGCTCGCAATTATCGGAGCTTGTGCTCGCAAACATCGACGATTTCTACTCGGATTAACTGACAATGGAGCGGGCAGCGTGCTCACATTATCTGCCAATGTGCTTGCCATCATCGCGCCGTGCTCGCCAACGGAGAACTCTGCTCACAATCTGCGCCAATGAGCATGGATGGCGCAAGCGGCGGCTCACTGTTCTCGATAACCACCATTTTTGACGGCTCCTGACGCGCGTTGGCCAAGCCGCGTTTTGAGGCGCATTTCGATTCTCAAAACTGTTCTTGATTGCCATGTTCCGAAACGCTAAGCATACGATGAGTTTCGAGAACAGAGGCGCCGGATGCGGGTCGGCTACGCCAGGGTCAGCACCACAGACCAGTCGCCCGAGCTGCAGCTCGACGCGCTCCGGCGTGCGGGCTGCGAGAAGATCCACACCGAGAAGGCGTCTGGCGCCAAAGCGGACCGCCCCGAACTCGCGCGCGTCCTTGATGACGTGCTGCGCAAGGGCGACGTGCTGGTGGTATGGAAACTCGACCGTCTCGCCCGGTCGTTGAAGAAGCTGATCACGACGGCCGAGGACCTC
The DNA here is from genome assembly GCA_003152255.1 of Methylocystaceae bacterium. Next base: position 4,917 of record PLZT01000115.1, read on the forward strand.
GAGGAGCGCGGCATCGGGTTGGTGTCGCTGACCGAGAGCATCGACACCACGACGCCAGGGGGCGTCCTCGTATTCCATGTGTTCGGAGCGATCGCGCAGTTCGAGCGGGCACTGATTCGCGAACGGACCACCGCCGGCCTTGCCGAGGCGCGCCGCCGCGGACGCAAGGGTGGGCGCCCGTCGGCGTTCAAGGAAGGCGACGTCACCGCGGCGCGCGCGCTAATGAAAGAGGGCAAGCTCCCGGTGCGCGACGTCGCCAAGCGCATGGGCGTGTCGGTCGCCACCCTCTATCGCCACGTCGGCAAGCGGGGCGCAGGCGACGATGCCGCCCATGGCTAACCGCTCAAAAAGGCCGCCGGGAGAGGCGCTGATCGACCTGCGCCGGCGCCTGGCGTTGCTGTCATCGCGCGATCCGACCCGCGCCGAGGTAATGGCGCGGGCGGCCGAAGCATATGGCGTGTCGGTCTGGACGATCTATCGCGCGCTCCGCGAGCTGACACGGCCGAAGTCGGTGCGCCGCACCGACCACGGCGCGACACGCGCGGCGCCCGTGGCCGAGATGGAACGTTACACCGAGATCATCGCGGCGCTCAAGATCAGGACATTGAACAAGAAGGGACGCCACCTTTCGACAGCGCGAGCGATCGGCCTGCTCGAGGAGGACGGAGTCGAAACACCTGAAGGTCTGGTGCGGGCGCCGGCGGGGCTGCTCAAGCGCGCAACCGTCGACCGTGTCTTGCGTAATTCGGGTCTCGATCTGGCGCGCGTCACGCGCCCGATTGCGGCGGTGCGCTTTCAGGCGAAGCATTCAAATGAGCTCTGGCAATTCGACATGAGCCCGTCTGACCTCAAGCAGGTCGAAGCCCCGCTGTGGATTGAGCAAGGTCGCGGCAAGCCGACCTTGATGTTGTTCTCGGTGGTCGATGACCGCTCAGGGGTCGTCTACGACGAATATCGCTGCGTCTACGGTGAGGATGCCGAGTCCGCGCTGCGTTTCCTGTTCAACGCCATGGCGCCCAAACCCGAGGCCGAGCTCCCGTTCCAGGGCATTCCGACTGCGATCTACATGGACAACGGTCCGGTCAGCCGTTCGAAAGTGTTCCAGTCGGTGATGGGCAGTCTCGGCGTGCGCGTGCTGACCCACATGCCGCCATCGGAAGCCGAGCGCCGCACGCCCGCACGGGCAAAGGGCAAGGTCGAACGGCCGTTCCGCACGATCAAGGAAGTGCATGAAACGCTTTACCACTTTCACAAGCCGAAGGATGAAGCGGAAGCGAACCTGTGGATGCGCCGCGCGCTCGTCACCTACAATAATGGCGATCATCGCAGCGAGCCGCACAGCCGGATCGAGGACTGGCTGAGGAGCCTGCCAGCAAACGGTGTGCGGGCGATGTGTTCATGGGAGCGGTTCTGCGCCTTCGCGCGGGAACCCGAGCGCCGCGGCGTCGCCGGCGACGCGACGGTTTCGGTCGAGGGCGTGTCGTACGAAGTCGAGCCCGAGCTCGCCGGCGAGACGGTGACGCTCTGGTGGGGGCTGTTCGACCAGGAGTTGTTCGTCGAGTTCGAGGGCAAGCGTTTCGGGCCATACCAGCCTTCACGCGGCGCGATCCCACTCTATCGCTACCGCAAGTATCAGAAGAGCCGGGCCGAGGAGCGCCTCGACAAGGTCGTGCAGCTCGCCGACCAACTCGGGCTGCCGCGCGCCGTGGTGACCGGCGGAGACAGGCCCTTGCCGTCCCTGCCTCCAGTCGCCGCGTCCATGCAGGTGCGGCGCACGCCCTTTCCGGAACCGGCGATTGACGTCGCATTCCCGACGCCGCTGGCAGCCAGATTGGCAATCTCCGTCCAGCTCTCGCGACCTCTCGGCAGCTTGCCCGAGCCCGATCGTGCGTTCATCGACGCGCTGCTGGCGGAAACCCTGGATCGAGAAACCGTCGTCGCGCGCGTGCGCGAGCATTTCAAGAAAGCAGGGAGAGGCTGATGCTCGCGGACGTTCAGGCGCACTTCGGATTGACGCGGCCGTTTCATCGTGTCGGCAACTATGAGACCGAGCATCAACGCGCGCTAGTGCGCGAGGTGTGCGCCGTCGTGCAGACGGGCAGGCTGGTCGTCGTCGCCGGGCTGGTCGGCTCAGGTAAGACACATCTGCTGACCCGCATCGAAGAAGAGCTTGTGCGCGCCAACAAAGTTGCGGTCGCGAAGTCGCTGGCGGTCGATAAGCGCCGCACGTCGCTGCCCTCGCTCATCGAGGCCATGTTTTACGATCTCACGCCCGGCGATCGCACCCAGGTCAAGATCCCCAAGCAACCCGAGCGGCGCGAGCGCGACCTCCGCGACCTCATGCGCAAGAGCAAACATCCCGTCGTGCTAATCGTCGACGAGGCCCACGAGCTACATCACAAGACGCTGACCGGCTTCAAGCGACTGATGGAAATGGCCGCGGGCGCTGGCGTCACCCTATCGGTGCTGCTGATCGGGCATCCAAAGCTGCGCAACGATCTTCGCCGGCCGCAGATGGAGGAGATCGGCTACCGCACCACGACCTTCGAGTTCGAGGGCGTGTCCGGCAATCGCCGCGAATTCATCGGCTGGCTGCTGAAAACTTGCGCGAGGGAGGGCGTCAAACCGGCAGACCTCATGGATGTGAACGCGATCGAGCTGTTGGCGGAGCGGCTGCGCACGGCGTTGCAGATCGAGATGCATCTAACGCTGGCCTTCGAGCATGCCTTTCGCCTCGGCGAAAGCCGGGTGTCCGTCGAAGTTGTCGAGCAGGTGCTGTCGCGTGCGATCGACGAACTCGAACCGACCTTAACCCGCAACGGCTATGACGCGCCCGCTCTGACCGCGCTGCTCAACGCCAAGCCCGCCGAAGTGCGCGACTTCCTCGCCGGCGCCCTCCCCGGCGACCGCGCGCGGGAGTTCACGGAGCAATTACGCAGCGCAGGAGTGCCGGTGTGACTTGGGCGATTTCGCTCGTTGGCGCAGATTGTGAGCAGAGTTCTCCGTTGGCGAGCACGGCGCGATGATGGCAAGCACATTGGCAGATAATGTGAGCACGCTGCCCGCTCCATTGTCAGTTAATCCGAGTAGAAATCGTCGATGTTTGCGAGCACAAGCTCCGATAATTGCGAGCGGCTACAACTAGGCACCAAACCCGCATAGTTCCCCCTAACGAGCAGCGTACTAAACGGAATCGCCTACGGCGATAACTTTAAGCGGAGCCGCCTAACGGCGGCAA
>PLZT01000398.1 GCA_003152255.1 Methylocystaceae bacterium
CACTGCTGATCGAAGGGGCGCGGCAAGCCCAGCGCCTCGTTCCAGGCCGGCAATTGCACCGCGCGGGCTCTCGCGCCCTTCGAGAGCACCACCGCCAGCATCTCGATGAGAATGCGCGTGACGTTGTTTTCCGGCTGCTGTTCGGTGAGGCCGAGCGAATTGACCTGCACGCCATAGCGGAACCGGCGCAGCTTCTCGTCCGCGACGCCGTAGCGCTTGAGGACGATTTCGTCCCAAAGTTCGGTGAAGGCGCGCATTTTGCACAGTTCCGTGACGAAACGCATTCCGGCGTTCACGAAAAAGGAAATGCGTCCAACGACCTGAGCGAAATCCTCCGCCGAAAGTTCGCCCGACTTCTTAACGTTGTCGAGCACCGCGACGGCCGTCGCCAGCGCATAGGCGAGTTCCTGCACCGGCGTCGCGCCGGCTTCCTGCAAATGATAGGAGCAGACATTTATCGGATTGAATTTGGGCGCTTCCTTGGTCGTGAACAGGATCAGATCCTGCGTCAGCCGCAGCGAGGCCGTCGGCGGAAACACATAGGAGCCGCGCGAAAGATATTCCTTGATGATGTCGTTTTGCGTCGTGCCCTGCAGCTTCGCGCGAGGGACGCCCTGTTTCTCCGCGGCCGCGATATAGAGCGCCATCAGCCAGACGGCGGTGGCGTTAATCGTCATCGACGTATTCATCTGCCCAAGCGGAATGCCCTCGAACAGCGCGCTCATATCGCCCAGATGCGAGACCGGAACGCCGACCTTCCCGACTTCGCCGCGCGACAAGGGATGATCGCTGTCGTAGCCCGTTTGCGTCGGAAGATCGAAAGCGATGGATAAGCCCGTCTGGCCCTGAGCGAGGTTGGAGCGGTAGAGCAGATTGGACTCCCGCGCCGTCGAATGGCCGGCGTAGGTGCGAAACATCCAGGGTTTGTCGCGGCGGGGCACGGCGCTATCGGTCATGTTACAGTCCTCCAAGCGTTGCAATACCACAGGCGGCGGTAGGCGCGAAAGGCTTCCGCGCGGCGTCTTGGCGCCGCTTTTCGTGCCAACCCCGAACGGCCCCTCTTGGCGCCGCGCCGCGCCGCCCCCATATTCACGGCGCCGCGCCCGATCAGGCCGGCTCCAACTCGGAGAGACCCATGTCACCCGAAGAACGCCAACTCCTCGCCGGCATGTTCGAGCGAATCAAGGCAAATTCCGCCGCGCCGCGCGACCAGGAGGCGGAGGCCTTTATCAACGACCAGATCAGGGCGCAGCCAAGCGCTCCCTATCTTCTCGCGCAAACCGTGATCGTGCAGGATTTCGCCTTGCAATCCGCGAACCAAAAGCTGCAACAGCTGGAGGCGCGGGTCCACGAGCTCGAGTCCGCGCCAAAGCCTTCAACCAGCTTCTTGGGCGCCCTTCTCGGCGGCGGCGTGCCGCCGGCTCCGCCACCGCGTCCCGCTCCGCCGCCCGCCTATGGTCAGCCGCAGGGCGGCCCTTGGGGCGCGGCCCCGCCGCCTCCTCCCGGCTATGCGCCGCAGCAAGGCGGCTACGCCCAGCCCGGTTTCGCGCCGCAGGGCGCGCCCGGCGTCGCGCCAGCGGCTCCGGGCGGCTTTTTGAAGGGGGCGCTGGGCGCGGCGGCGGGCGTCGCGGGCGGCGTGCTGCTCGCCGACAGCATCCGCGGCCTGTTCCATGGCGGCGGCGGCGGCATCGGCAGCGGGCTTGGCATCGATTCGGGGCTCCAGCACACGGGGCTCGGCCAGGGCGGCGAAACCAACGTCGTCAATAATTATTATGGCGATGATTCCGGCGCCGATACGAAAGACGCAGGATACGACGCGGCGGATGACGACGATTCCGCGGGCACGCAGGACGCCGACTACGAACCCGACGACGGCTACGACAGCGGTGGCGACGGCGGTTTCGACGTCTGACGGTGATTTTTCGACAAGGCGGGAGGCGTCGGCGCGTCCCGCCTATTCCCTGGCGGCGAGAATGGCCTGCGTCAATGCGCCCAGGCGCTGTTCGATGAGGGCCGGAGTCTCGCAGACGAAGGCGACCGCCTTGCGCCGCTCGTCGAACAGGCGCATGTCCCATTGCAGCCCGTCGCTCAGTTCCTTGAGCTTTTCCGCTTCGACGCGGGCGTCCTGGGCGTCCCGCAGCTTCTGCGTCTCCCCGCGCAGCCGCTCGGCGATGTCCTTTTGCGCGCGTCCATAACGATCGAGGCCGGCGACGACCTCTCCCCGCTCGCTGTCGAGTTTGTCGTAAACCCCGGCGAAAAGCAGCGTCAGCCGCTCCTTGCGTTGCGCTCCGGCGTCTCGCGCGAATTGCTCGACAAGCTTCATGGCGGTCTCGACTGGAGTGCGGCGCGCCGAAATCCTCGTCACGAGATCGACGAGAACGCTGTCATCGCGCCAGATTTTCAAGGCGTCGTCGATCGGCGGCCCGCTCCAGATCGCCGCCAGCGACAGATCGGCCACCTTGACCTGCCGGCAGGGCCAGTCGCCCTGCTCGCGCGCGCCCTGTTGCGCGGCGGCCGCGCCAGCGCCGACGAAGAAGATGGTTAAAGCCGCGAGGGATGTTGCGCGCGTCATCGTGATCCGTATTTTCGAGCCATTTTCCGCAGCGGATTAGGCCCGAAAACGGGGCCTGCTTCAACCGCTCTCTTCTAGCGTATAACATCCCCCAATGTTGATTATTCCCGTCATCGATCTCATAGGCGGCGTCGTGGTCCGCGCGACAGGCGGGCGGCGGGACTCCTATCGCCCGATCATCTCGCCGCTAGCGGCGTCGAGCGCGCCTTGCGATATTGTCGAGGGATTCTTGCGATTGCATCGCTTCACGGTCGTTTATGTCGCTGATCTCGATGCGATCCTTGGGCGCGGAGACAATATGAGCGCCGTGAGAAGCCTCGTCGATAAATTCCCGGAAATCGCGTTCTGGCTCGACTCCGGCGCGCGGAGCGTCGCGCCCGAATCTCCGTTCGAAACCATCATCGGCAGCGAAACGATGCGCCGCGAGGCGCCGCCGCCCGATCTTTCCGCCGAGCCCCGCGCGATTCTTTCGCTGGATTTTCAGAACGGGAACTTTTTGGGGCCTCCGGCCCTGGCCGCCTCGCCGCGTCCGTGGCCTGCCCGAGTCATCGTCATGACGCTGGAGCGCGTGGGCCTCGGCGATGGGCCGGACTTCACGACATTGGCCGCGATCAAGGCGCGGGCCGGCGGGCGCGAACTTTTCGCGGCGGGCGGCGTGCGCGGGGCGGAGGATCTCGCGGCGCTGGCGCGAACGGGCGTCGCCGGCGCGCTCATGGCCTCGGCGCTGCACGACGGACAGTTCGCCCCGCGGGATTTCACCCGGTTCGCGGGCTCAACTCCAGGCGGTTAAGGGCGTAAACCGCGGAAACTTCTTGAGGTGGTGACGATCCATCCGCGCGAGAATATCCCGCAGATAGGCGATGCCTTCGACGAGGTGGGGCCCCTTGTTGAGCATGACGCAATCCGCCCGCTGCGCCATGGCCGCGTCGGTCGTCTCGGAGCGGCTGAACACCCCGTCCTTGACGAACTGGTCGAGCACCTGCGTCGCCCAAACGACCGGAACATGCGCGGCTTCGCAAAGCCAGAGCATTTCCTCCTGCATCTCGGAAAGACGCGCGAATCCGAGTTCCACCGCGAGATCGCCGCGCGCGATCATCACGGCGGTCGGGTTGTGCTTCATCGATTGGAGGATGAGACGCGGCAGATTGCGCACCGCGAGCGGCGTCTCGATCTTCAGCACGAGCGGCGGCGGCGGCTTTTCACCTCGCCTCGCCGCGAGATGATCCTGCAAGAGTTCGATGTCCGAGGGATTTTGCACAAAGGAGAAGCCAATGAGATCGGCGCGCTCCGCGACGAAATCGAGATCGGCGAAATCCTTCGCCGTCAAAGGCGGGAGCTTCAGCTCGGTGGTCGGGAAATTCAGCCCCTTTTCCACCTTCAGCCGCTCGCCCTTGGCGCGCGCGGCGAAAACCTCGATCTCGGCCTCGCCTTTCGCTTTCGCGACGACGCGCGCGCCGATCTTGCCGTCGTTGATCCAAAGTTGCGCGCCGATTTCGAGTTGATCGATAATCTCGGGAAAGCTGGGCTCGATCGCGACGCGACCCTTCAGCTGAGTGTCGAGATCGGCCAGCAGCAGGAGATGATCGCCGTTATGGGCGCGATATTTTTGCGGAGCGCGAAGTTTCTCGACGCGGCATTTGGGGCCGGCGATATCCATCAGAACGCGGCAGGGTCGCCCAAGCCGCTCCCGCGCCGCGCCGATGTTGGCGATCATCCGCGCCCAGGCATCGGCGTCGTCATGCGCGCAGTTGATGCGCGCGCAATCCATCCCGGCTTCGAGCAGGCGCTGGACCAAGGCCGCGTCCGTGGCCGCCTCGGATGGCAGGGTCGCCATGACTCGCGTATGCGGACCCAGCCGCGTCGCGCCGAAAATCCGTTCGCATTCGCCGCGCAGGGCCTCCTCGCCGGCGCGTCTTTCGGTCGCCGGAGGATAAGGCGCCTCGGACTCGCCGCATAAGCGCCGTAGGCTGGCGATCAGCGAGTCGAGCGCGGTTCTCACCTTCGCCTCGCTGCGACCGAGCGAGGAGAGACCGTAACTCGCGAGGCGCAGTTGCAACTCGCTCAAATCATGGCGGCGCAAGGCCAAATAATCCGCGAGATTGAGCGCGCGGTTTTCGAATCGGATCGCGTCGGATTCGCCCAGGGAATTCCTCGCGCCCCAATCCGACAGCAGCAAAGGCGCTTTCCTCGCGACATCGTCGCGCAGCGCCGTCACCCGATCGAGTAGATCGCGCAAATCGCGCTGGGTGTCGTCGGTCGCCGCCCCGCCTTGCATCAAGCCGCCGTGCATACCGATTAGCCGCTCTTCGATTTCAGCCACGTTTCCCGCTCTTTCCATGTGTTATGTCGCGGAGAATTATGACAAGGATGCAACAAGCGGCGCCCCGCGACGAAATGGCGCTCCCCGCGAATCGGAGACCGCCGCGGCCTTCGCGCGGGAAATCGTGGAAATCGCCGAGCATGCGTCACAAATGCGTCATCAAGATATTATGACAACGGAGCCAGTAGTCCCCGTCGTTTCCCTGCCCCATTAAGGATTCGTCCGCCCCGCCCCTCGATCGGCGAAGCCAATCGCCGAAATCCCAAAGGATCAGCCCGACCAATGAACTTTTTCCAGCGATTCACTTTCCTGTTCTCGGCTCCGGTGTTCGATTCGGACGACTTGGAGGGCATGCGCGTCGCCCAGATCATCGCTTCGATCGAGCGCATGGGTTTCCAGGTGGTGAAGGCGCGCCGCCTGGAGGACGCCGAACTCGCCGTGCAAACCGACGCGGCGATCGGCTGCATGGTGGTCGACTGGGGCAAGAAAGGGCTCGAGGGCAAGGCGGCTTCGCTCGTCAATCTGATGCGTTCGCGCGGTCTCGAAATGCCGATCGTCATTCTCGTGCGCCGCAAGCGTTTCGAGGATATTCCGGTGGAGGTTCTCGACTTCATCGACGGCTATGTGTTCCTCGCGGAGGAGACGCCGGAGTTCATCGCCAAGAATCTGGTCAGTCGCCTCAAGCAATATGCCGAGACCCTCAAGACGCCTTTTTTCGGCGCGCTCGTCGATTACGCCGAGGAGGGCAATCAGCTCTGGACATGTCCAGGCCATAATGGCGGCATTTTCTACAGCCGCAGTCCGATCGGCCGCATTTTCGTGGAGCATCTGGGCGAAGCGATCTTTCGCGACGACCTCGATAATTCGATACTGGAGCTTGGCGACCTTTTGACGCATGAGGGGCCAGCGCTGGCGGCGCAGAAGGAAGCGGCGGCGATCTTCGGCGCCGAGAAAACCTACTTCGTGCTCAACGGCACGTCCTCCTCGAATAAGATCGTGTTGTCCAATCTCATCACCGAGGACGATCTCGTTCTGTTCGATCGTAACAACCATAAGGCGGCGCATCATGGCGCCTTGCTGCTGGGGGGCGGCGTGCCGATCTTCCTGCCCACCGACCGCAACGCATACGGGCTCATCGGGCCGATCCGCTTCGACGCCTTCGACGAGGCGGCGATCAGAGCCCGCATTCGCGACAATCCGCTCGTCGCGGACAAGGAGGCCTGGCGCAAGGAGCGGCCGTTCCGCGCCGCGGTCATTGAGCAATGCACCTATGACGGCACCATCTACGACGCCCAGACCATCGTCGAGCGGATCGGGCATCTTTGCGATTATATTCTGTTCGACGAAGCCTGGGCGGGCTTCATGAAGTTCCATCCGCTCTATGAGCGCCGCTTCGCGATGGGCCTCAAAAATCTCGGACCCGAGTCTCCCGGCGTCGTCGCGACGCAATCCGCCCATAAGCAGCTCGCGAGTTTCTCCCAGGCGTCGCAGATTCACGTTCGAGACCGCCACATCACCGGTCAGAGGCGCCGCGTCGAACATAAGCGTTTCAACGAAGGCTTCATGCTGCACGCTTCCACCTCGCCCTTTTATCCGTTGTTCGCCTCGCTCGATGTCGGCGCGCAGATGATGAAAGGGAGATCCGGCGAAGTTCTTTGGGACGATACGGTGCGGCTCGGCATCGAATTGCGCAAAAAGCTGCGCGCGGTGCGCCGCGAATTCGACGAGAAGGAGAAAGACCCGGCGCGCCGCTGGTTTTTCGATCCCTTCGTGCCGGATCGCGTCGCCATCCCCGACGTCGCGCGACCTGGCGCTTTTCACGAAGTCGCCTGGGAGAGCGTGGCGACCGATCAGTTAGCGCGCCATTCGAAATACTGGGAGCTCGCCCCTGGAGCCGCCTGGCATGGCTTCACCCAGGTCGAAGAAGGCTTCGCCATCACCGACCCGTGCAAGCTCACCTTGCTCACGCCCGGGTTCGATCGCAGGACTGGCGCCTATGAGGCGCATGGGATTCCAGCGCCCATCGTCGCGCAATATTTGCGCGAGAACCGCGTCGTGCCGGAAAAGAATGATCTGAATTCACTGCTGTTCCTCCTCACGCCGGGCGTCGAGTCGAGCAAGGCGGGGACGCTTGTCAGCGCGCTCGTCGCGTTCAAGCGACTCCACGACGACAACGCGCTGCTCGACGAGGTCATGCCGGAATTCGTGGCCAAGCGGCCCAAACGCTATAAGGGCGCGCGCCTGCGAGACCTTTGCGCCGACATGCACGCTTTTTTCCGCGACGCCAATGTCAGCGCCTTGCAAAAGGCGCAGTTTCGCGCCGAACATCTGCCCGAAATGGTGATGACGCCGCGCGCCGCGTCGCGCCAACTCGTGCGCAACAATGTCGACTATTTGCCCATCGACGAGATCGAGGGACGCGTCGCGACCACGCTGTTCGTCATCTATCCGCCGGGCATAGCGACGATTGTTCCGGGCGAAAGGCTTTGCCAAAGAGCGCGCCCGATGATCGAATATCTCAAAACCTTCGAGCGCGGCGCCAATACTTTCCCCGGATTCGAGGCCGAGATTCAGGGTCTTTATCGCGAGGTGGACGCCACGGGCGCCATTCGCTTCTATACCTATGTCGCAAGGGAATAGGACGAGCGACGCCATGACCCTGCAAGACTTGGAAAACAACGGAGGCCCGGAAAACAACGGCGTCTCGGCGCGCGGCGTTGTCGTGCGGGCCTCCCGCGACTCCGACGTCGGCGCCATGCTAGCGATCTATCTTCACCATATCCGCCATGGCGTCGACCCTTCGCAACATCACGACATCGAGCCGCCCGACGTCGACGACATCAAGCGTCGGCGCAAAAACATGCAGAAGAACAAATTGCCGCATATCGTCGCCGATCTCGCCGGCCTCGTCGTCGGCTATGCTTACGCCGTGCCCTTCCGCAAGCGGCCGGCCTATCGTCATGTGGTGAAACATTCGATCTATGTGCATCACGAGCATCTGCATTCCGGCATAGGGCGGCTGCTGCTGCCCGCGCTGATCGACGCCTGCGCCGCGTCAGGCTATCGACAGATGATCGGCTACATAGACGCGGGCAACAGGCCGTCGATCCAGCTGCACGAAAGCTTCGGTTTCCGACAGGTGGGCTATTTGCCGTCGATTGGCTTCAGATTCGGCCAATGGACGGATTCGCTGATGATGCAGCGCTCGCTCGGGCTTGGCGACACGGCGCCGCCGGACGCGCTTTAAATCTAAGCCTGTGCATCTACGACAGCAAATCCGCCGCTCTATAGCCGGAGCGGATCGATCCCTCGATCGTCGCGGGCAGGCCCGTCGCCGTCCAGTCGCCGGCGAGCAGAAGATTGCGCCATTGCGTTTTCGCGCCGGGACGGCGCGCCTGTTGGCTGGGCGTCGCGGCGAATGTCGCGCGTTTCTCCTTGACGATCCGCCATCGCGGCAATTCCGGCCCGAGGCCGGTGACGGCGGCGACCTCGTCCCAAATGCGCCGCGCGAGATCTTCCGCCGGCTCCTCCATCAGCCTATCCGCGCCGCTGATCGTCACCGAAAGGCGATCGTCGAAGGCGAACAGCCATTCGCTGAGCGAGCCCACCATGCCAAGCAGGGTTGGCTGGCCCTCGGGCGACGGGACCTTGAAATGCGCGTTGAGAATGGCGCGAAATTCATCCGGCGCCACGAGGCCGGGGACGAGCTCGGCCGCCGACCAGGGCGGAACCGCCAAAACGAGGCTATCGGCTTCGCCAAGCTCGACGGCTTCCTCGCCGAAGTTGAGGCGAACCGCGCGCTCCCCGACGAAGTCGATCCCGCGCAGCCGCGCGCCGAAACGCACATGGACGCCGAGTTCTCGCAGCTCTTTCAAGGCGGGGTCGATAAAGGCCGGCCCTAACCCGTCCTTGGCCACCATCGGCCGGCACGCGGCGCCGCCGGCGGCGAGGGTCTCGCGCAGCACGGCGCCGGCGAGCGTGGCGCTGGCCTCGCGCGGCTCCGTGTTGAGCGCCGAGAGCAGCACCGGCCCCCACAGCCGCTCGTAAAGCGGCCCCGAGCAGTCCATCGTTTCGCCGATGGTCGCCCCTTCTTTCGCGCGGAGCAGCCGCGCCGCGCCGAGATAATCCGCTGGCCTGGTTCCCGGGACGCGGCGCGACGACACGAAAATCCACCACGGCAGCCGCGAGGCGTTGGGTCTAAGGCGCCAGCGCTCGCCGTCGCGCATGTCGATAAATTCGAACATGCATTGCTCCGGCCCGACCAGCGCGTCCGCCGCGCCGATGCGCGCCGTGTAATCGCGCGCCGCCGCGTTGCCGGAGAGCAGCAGATGATTGCCGTTGTCGATGGTCAGATCAAGTGTCGAATCATAATAGGAGCGACAGCGCCCGCCCGCCATGCGCGCGGCCTCGTAAAGCGCGACCCGCCTCCCCGCCTGCGCGAGCTTTATCGCGCAGGAAAGTCCCGCGAGCCCGGCGCCGACGATATGCGCGACGCCATTCGCGCCCGGGTCTTTCATGCGAAAGCGTAACGCAGCAGCGCCAGCACGACTTTCAGTTTCGAGGCCTGCACCTTTTCTCGCGGCGCCGCGAAACCCCTCTCGCAAAGCCGGTCGAGAATCGAGTGATAGGCGGCGGCCATCATCGCCGGCGCCTTCACGGCGCGCGCCGGGCTCGCGGCCAAAATCCGCTCCGACGCCTCGTAATGTCCGCGCGCGACCCGCGCGACCTCCTCGCAAGCCTTGCCGAGACCCTCATGCGCTAGAGCGGCCTCGGGCGAAAAATCGACGACGCCAGCCGCGAGCAGCGCCTCGCGCGGCAGATAGAGCCGGCCGCGCTCGGCGTCCTCGTCAAGATCGCGCAAAATATTGGTGAGCTGCAGGGCGCGGCCCAAATGATGCGCGAGCAGACGCGCGTCTTCCGGCAATTTCCCCGGCGGCGTGGTCTCGTCGACGAGACCGAAGGCGCGGATCGACAGCCGCCCCACCGCGCTCGCGACATTGTCGCAATAACGGTCGAGCGTCGCCCAATCGGGCGCGCGAATGTCCTGATCGACATCCATCTCCATGCCGTCGATCACCGCCTCAAAATCGGCGCGCTCCAGACCAAAGCGGCGAACCGGCTCGGCGAGTTGGGCGCAGCGCAGGCGGGTGCGCCCGGCGTAAAGTTCGTCGAGGTCGCGCCGCCATTCGGTCAACCGGCGCCGGCGCTCGTCGCGGTCGCCCTCTTCGTCGGCGATGTCGTCCACGGCGCGGCAAAAGGCGTAGATCGCGAACATGGCGTCGCGGCGCGGAGGCTCCAGCACGCGCATCGCGAGATAGAACGAGCTTTTCTTCGCCGTCAGTTTCGGCTTTTGCGCCTGCGCCGCGCTCTCGGTCGCGCTCACGACGCTCCTCCCGCCGCCTTGCGGGGGCCGAACCGGCGCAGCAACGCGGCCGTCGCGCCAAGCGCGCCGACAATCGCGAATTGCGCGTTGCTGGCGTGAACCTTCTCGCTCAGCGGATCGGCGACGGTCAGCCTCCGGGTCAGCAATTCCGCGAGACTTTGGATGGCGCCGACCTCCATGGCCAGGCGGGCGTCGGCGATCCGGTCCGCGAAGGGCCGCGCTTGCGCCAGAAGATCGCCGGTTCGCCCGGTTAGCGTCTTGAGCGCGGCGCGGAGCGGAGCGGGCGCCTCGGGCAAGGCCAGCATCTCGACGCTCGCGCCAAAGTCCTGGAGCGTGTCCAGCGGGAGATAGGCCCGGTCGAGATCGCGGTAATCCTTGGCGCAATCCTGCAAATGATTGATGATTTGCAGGGCCGCGCAAAGCGCGTCATTGGAGCCCCAAGTTTCGTCGGCGTTTTCGCCGTGGACATCCAGCACGAAGCGCCCGACCGGCATCGCCGAATAGCGGCAGTAATCGATGAGATCGTCCCAGTCCTTATAGCGAAGCTGTGTCACGTCGCGGCGGAAGGCGGTCACGAGATCGCGGGCGTGCCCGAGGGAAAGCCCACGCTCCCGCGATATTTCCCGCAAGGCGCGGGCGACGGGTTCGTCGGGGCCCTGTTGCAGCAGCGCCGCCTCCAGTCGGTCGAGCAGCGCGAGCTTGTCGGCGGGCGCGAGCGTCGGGTGGTCGGAGATATCGTCCGCCGCGCGCACGAAATTATAAAAGGCGAGAATCGGCGCGCGATGGCGCGGGGCGATCAGGAAGGACGCCACGGGGAAATTCTCGTGCCGATGGGTCTTGCCCGAAGACGTTTCGGCTATGTCGATCGTGCTGGCGCCGCTCATCGCTCGAAATCCCGCCCAAAGTTATCGTTTTTACCCATTTTAATCGCCGAACCGGCGTTCGCTTCGGCGGAAAACGCGCTAGGACGCTTGGTACCGGCCCTTCCAGGCGCCGCCGCGCCCCAGCATGTGCTGCCGCGCCGACTCCAGGGTTAACCACGTATAACAGGCGGCGACCAGGGGCAAGGCGAGCGCATGAGCCCGCGGGAGATTGTAGAAGCGCAGCGACGGAATATAGGCCTGGACCATCAGCAGATAAGCGACCAGCGCGGCGTCGCGCGCTGGCGGTTCGCCAAGGAGCACGATCAGCGGCGGCGCGAGATACACGAGGGCCATCCCAAGGATCGCGCCAAAAAGCCGCGGCGGCGAATAATTCAGCTGAGCATAGGCCGACCGCGTCACCATGCGTTCTATGTCCTTGAAGCCCGGATAGGGGCGCAGGCTGTGGACGGCGTCGGTGAGTCCCAGCCTTATCGGCCCCTCGCGTTTCATCAGCGCGCCCAGCGCGCAGTCGTCGATCAGCGCGCCGCGAATGGCGCCAAGGCCCCCCGCCCGCGCCAACGCCGCGGGCCGGACCAGCATTACGCCCCCGGCGGCGGCCGCGGCGGGGCTCTTGGGATCGTTCACCCTGGAAAAGGGATAGAGCTTCTGAAAGAAAAACACGAAGGCCGGCACGAACGAGCGTTCGGCACGACTTTCGCAGCGCAATTTAACCATCAGCGAGGCGAGAACCGTCTTCCGCGCCAGGGCGCCGGTCGCGAGACGCTCCAGCGCCGTCGGACCAAAGGCGATGTCGGCGTCGCAAAACAGCACGTAGTCCGGGAGCTTCGGCAGGCCAAGCACATGATCGAAGCCGCGTTGCATCGCCGCGAGCTTGCCGGTCCAGCCGGAAGCGGGACCGTTCGAGGTCAGCACCGTCAATCGCTCCGCAGCCCCTTCGGAGGCGGCGCGGGCTCTGGCGGTCTCGGCGGTGCCGTCCCCGCTTTGGTCGTCGACCAGAATTATGTCGAGCCGCCCGGAAAATTCCTGCGCCAGCAGCGAGGAAAGGCATTGCCCAATCACGTCCGCCTCGTCGCGCGCCGGGATAATGGCGGTCACCGTGACGCCCTCGGGCGCGGGCGCGCCGGGCGGCGCGAAACGATCGTCCCGTTCGGTCAGCCGCCAGAAGCCTCCACGAAAAACAACGAGGTAGAACCAAACGAGAAGGCCGGCGAAAGCGAGAAGAATGAGGATCATGGGGATCGCGAGGTTTGAAGTGAAGGGCTCGGGCGGGCGAAAGGGGTCTATTACCCCAGGCGAACGCAAAATGCGCCGCCCACGCTGCTTCGCCCGCCAAAAAAACGGGGGATGTTGCCTTTTTCGGCCAAAGCCCGCTATTGCACCGCGAACGACCAGCCTGGAGACGCGCGGCGCATGGACAGATCACACGCCTTGACGGCGCCCGTCCTCGCCAGGGCGGGTGAAAAGCTATGAGCGATCCCAAAAGGCCCGATCTAAAGGACCGCGCCCCCGAAGACCTCGACCCTTCCGACTGGGAGGCGTTTCGGGCGCAGGCCCATGGCGCGCTCGACGCGATGATCGACCATATTCGCGATGTGCGCGAACGCCCCGTCTGGCGCCCGGCCAGCGATGAGGCGAAAGCATTCTTTCGCCGCCCTCTGCCGCTCGAAGGTCGCGACTTCGGGACCGCGCTGACGGAATTCGATCGTCACATAAAGCCCTTCGCGATCGGCAACACGCATCCGCTGTTCATGGGCTGGGTGCAGGGCGCGGGCACGCCGGTCGGGATGATCGCCGAAATGCTGGCGGCCGGTCTCGATTCCAATTGCGGCGGCCGCAATCACATCGCGCTGGACGTGGAGCG
Organism: Methylocystaceae bacterium; assembly: GCA_003152255.1. Next base: position 13,021 of record PLZT01000398.1, read on the forward strand.
GCAAATCGCTCTGTGGATGGCGCAAGCCTTCGGATTTCCGCTCGACGCCTCGGGGATTTTCGTCACCGGCGCGTCGATGGCCAATTTTCTCTCATTGCTGGTCGCGCGCGAGCGCGCCGCCGGGGCCAGGAATGTCCGGCTCAACGGCCTCAATGCGCTCGATTCGATGCTGGTCGCCTACGCCTCGCGCGAGGTGCATAATTGCGTGCGCCAGGCGATGGAGCTTTCCGGGCTCGGCGCGCGCCATTTGCGGCTGATTCCTTCCGACGAGCGCCGCGCCATGCGGGTTGGCGACCTCGTTCACGCCATCGCCGCCGACCGCGCGGCCGGATTTACCCCTTTCATGATCGTCGGCACGGCCGGCACGGTGGACACCGGAGCCGTCGACGATCTCGACGCGCTGGCCGATGTGGCGCGGGAGGAAGACATCTGGTTCCACGTCGACGGCGCCTTTGGCGCCCTGGCGGCCTTGTCGCCCGCGCTCAAGCCTCTGGTGAAGGGGCTCGAGCGGGCCGACAGCATCGCCTTCGATTTTCACAAATGGCTGCATGTGCCTTACGACGCGGGGTTTTTTCTCATTCGAGACCCGGAAATGCATCGCCGCGCGTTCAAGGCCGACGCCGCCTATCTTTCGCGCGCGCCGCGTGGGTTGGCCGCCGGCGAAACCTGGCCCTGCGATCTCGGCCCCGACCTTTCGCGCGGGTTTCGGGCGCTCAAAACCTGGTTCACGATCGAGACCTTCGGAACGGAACTGCTCGGCGCCTGCATCGAGCAGACCTGCCGCATGGCGCGGCGGCTCGAAAAGGCGCTTGAGGCCTCGGCGAACTTCGTCCTCCGCGCGCCAGTCACGCTCAACATCGTTTGCTTTGGCGTCGCGGACGACCCTGACGGCGATTTGGCGCGCGAGGTCGTGATGGAGTTGCACGAGAGCGGCGAGGCCGCGCCCTCGCTGACGATCCTCGACGGAACTCCGGCGATTCGCGCCGCGATCATCAACCACCGCACCCATGAGGCGGACATCGACACCTTCGTGGCGTTGCTGGAGGCGACGCTTCGGCGGGCGCGCCGCGAGCCGCACGAGGTCGAGCGAATCGCGGAGCCGCCCAAGGGTCCGGGCCGCACGCGGCTGTCGCAGGATTGACGCCGCCGCGCGAAACGGCTTGCGGTTACGCCAATGTTGCTTCATGAAGGGAGATTGAGCCGATTGACGCGGAGCGCGCCGGTCGAGCCGGAGTGGAATTGTCACGGTGCGGGAGCAGGATTTGATCGGGAGGGATCAGCCCGCCGAAGGCGAAGGCATGGTCGAAGCCGCCCAGCGCGCGATCCTGGGGGCGGCGGTCGCGCCTTGCGTCCCCTCCCCGCCGGTTCCCAAATTCGCCCTATCCCCGCCCACGCATTGCGATCGCGACGAGGGGCACGTCTATGCCGCGCTCGATCTTGGCACCAATAATTGCCGTTTGCTGATCGCGAGGCCCGAGCGCCGGCCTCGCCGGCGCGACGGCGAAATGCTGCGCGTCGTGGACGCTTTTTCCCGCATCGTGCGACTGGGCGAGGGCCTTGGCCGCCATGGCCGCATCAGCGAGGAGGCGATCGAACGCACGCTCAAGGCGCTGGAAGTCTGTCGCGACAAAATGCAGGCGCGCGGGGTCACGCGCGCGCGCCTCGTCGCGACGCAAGCCTGCCGCGGCGCCGAGAATGGCGACGAATTCATCTCCCGGGTGTTGCACGAGACCGGTCTCGAGCTGGAAATCATCGACCGCGAGACCGAAGCGCGCTTCGCCGCGCGCGGCTGCGGCGCCCTGGTCGACCGTGATTCCGAAAGCGTGCTGCTGTTCGATATCGGCGGCGGTTCGACCGAACTCGTATGGCTCGCGCGCCCTCCTGACGAGCCGGGAGCGCCGCTGGAGCTTCGCGACTGGACGTCGCTGGAGCTTGGGGTCGTCTCGCTGGCGGAACATTTCGGCGGCAAAAGCGTCAGCGCCGAGACTTTCAAGGCCATGACAAGTTTCGCCCGCGACGCCCTAGCGCCCTTCGCGCGGGCGATGGCCAGCCGGCGCCGCTGCGCGCGCTTTCATCTGCTCGGCACCTCGGGCACGGTGACGACCCTGGCCGGCGTGCATCTTGGCCTGGAGCGTTATGACCGCTGGCGCGTCGATGGCCTCTGGATGTCCAACGAAGACGCTTCCCGGGCGATCGCCAGGCTGCGCGCCATGGATTTCGAAGAGCGGGTGGCGAATGGCTGCATCGGCCCTCAGCGCGCCGATCTGGTGCTCGCGGGCTGCGCTATCTTCGAGGCGATTCGCGAAGTTTTCCCGGCCGAACGCACCCGGATCGCCGACCGCGGCCTGCGGGAGGGGATGCTGCTCGAACTGATGGAAGCCGACGGCGCCCTGCGAAGCCATTGGGAGCGGCCATAGACTCAGTGACGAAACTATCGTTGGCGGCGTCGGCCTTTCATTCCCGAGCGAAATCCTTGGCCTTGCGCCCAATCACCGCGCCGAGCGGCGCGTTTTCGCTGGCGAGGCGAGAAGCCAGTCCCCGCTTGATGCGAGTCACAAGCCCCGGCCCCTCATAAACAAGCGCCGAATAGAGCTGCAACAAAGCGGCTCCTGCCTCGATCTTCGCGAAAGCGGCCGGCAGGCCGTCGATTCCGCCGACGCCGATCAGCGGAAACTGTCCCTCGACTCGCAGGAAAACCTGCGCCAGCCGCCGGGTCGAGAGCGCGAACAGCGGCTCGCCGGAAAGTCCGCCCGCTTCCGCCGCCAGGTTTGAGCGCAGCGATCCGGGGCGCGCCACCGTCGTATTGGAGACGATCATGCCGTCGATTTGGGCCTCGCGGGCGACGCGCACGATGCCGTCGAGCTGCGACAATGTCAGATCGGGCGCGATTTTGAGCAGCAGCGGACGGCGCGTCGGCGCGCCCGCGCGGGCGTCGATGACGCGCGCGAGGAGATCGGCGAGCGCCTTCGGCTCCTGCAAATCGCGCAGTCCCGGCGTATTGGGCGAGGAAATATTGATCGTGAAATAGTCGGCCGCCTCGGCGAAGGCGCGCACGCCCGCGACGTAATCCTGGGCGCGGTCGCTGGCGTCCTTGTTCGCCCCGATATTGACGCCGACAATTCCGCGTCGCGCGCGCGCCGCGAGGCGCTTCAACGCCGGCGCGTGGCCGTCGTTGTTGAAGCCATAGCGGTTGATGACGGCGCGATCCTCGAGGAGGCGAAAGATGCGCGGGCGCGCGTTGCCCGGCTGGGGAAGCGGAGTGAGCGTCCCGACCTCGACAAAGCCAAAACCCAAGGCCAGCGTCGCGTCGAACGCCTCGGCGTTCTTATCGAAGCCGGCGGCGAGTCCGACCGGATTGGGAAAATCGAGCCCGAAAACCTTCGTCGCGAGACGGGGATCGTCCGGCGCGGGCTCGCGCCTCGGCAAAAGTCGCAGCGCTCCAATCGTCAATTGATGCGCATCTTCCGCGTCCAGCCCGCGCAGCAGGGCGGTCGCGGCGGCGCCGAGATATCCGATCATGGCGAGAGGCCCGAAAAGTCGTGGTTTCCGGCGGCGTCCAATGGCAGCGGCTTGACCCAGGCGACGGCGGAGAGCGGCAATTCACCGTAAAAATGGGGGAAGAGTTCGCCGCCGCGCGAAACCTCCCATTTCAGCGCGTCGCCAAGCCGCGTCGCGTCGACAGCGACGAGCAGCAAGTCGCCTTGTCCTGCGTAATGCCGCGCGGCTGTCGCCGGCGCCTGGCTCAATGTCGAAAAATGGATGAATCCGTCGGAAAGATCGACCCCGGCCCCGCGAAAGACGGGCCCCGTGGCGCGCCAGACCGGCTCCGCGACGATTTTATAGATCAGCGTCATTGACGGCGAACCCTGCTCGCTTCGGTCATTCCTCGGCGCGGGCGTCGCCCTTGGCGCCGGCATCGCCCTTGGCGCGACGCGGCAGGCGCGCCGCCATCGAGATCAGCGCGCGGTCGCCGAGCGTGACAAGCCTTTCGCCGCGATTGAGCCATTGCACGGCGTCCTCGATCGTTTCAGCGTCCGCGAGCTTCGCCTCGGCGACGGCGCGGTCGGCGGTGATCTGGCCGCGTTGACGCGGTCGGCGCGCGGGCAACCACTCTTCGTGCAATTCGCGCAACTCCGCGTCGCCGTGAATCGCGAGAAGCCCGTTCGTCTCGTCCTCCCCAGCGCGGGCGAGCACTTTGGACAGCGCCCTGGCGCGCTTGGCGACGGGCGGCGTTGTCGTCTCCTCCGGAGTCGCCAGCAGGCCAGCGCGGCGAAAAACCAGTCCCAGCCAACGCTGACTGGTCAACCAGGAGATGGGGATCGCCAGAATGAGGCCGGCGATGGTGGGCGACATCCAGGCCACCAGCGACGGGGAAATCAGCAGGCCCGCGACCAGCGAGAGAACGCCCAGGGCCACATGCGAGCGGTGGCGCCGCACGATCGCCGCGAATGGCACCGAACCGTCGTCGCGTCGTTGCGGGTCCCAGCCCGTATCGAAACCGAATACGATATGCACGACATGACCGGTCTGAATCAGCATCATGATCGGCGCGAGCAGGGCCGAGAGCACCACTTCGAACAATGTCGAGACCAGCAAGCCCGCGACGCCGCCGGACCCTCGGCGCGTGTCCGGATCGCGGATCGCGACGATGAGTCCGAACAGCTTCGGCGCGAGCAGAATGCCCATCGTGAGTTCGAACAGCTCCAGCGAGCGTTCGGCGTCGAAACGCGGCCACACCGGAAACAGCGTGAATTCGGAAGTGAAATACTCGGGTCGGAAGTAGCTGGCCTGAAACACCAGCGCGATGCCGACCAGCAGTTGCAGCAGCCACAAGGGCGAGGTCAGATAGCCGAAGATGCCGGTGAGAAAATGCTGGCGCGTCGCCCAGTGGAATCCACGCCCGAACAGCACGCGAATATGTTGCAGATTGCCCTGGCACCAGCGCCGGTCGCGGATGGAAAGGTCGATCAGCGACGGCGGGCTCTCCTCATAGGAGCCGCCGAGCGTCGGCAGCATGTAGACCGCGTAGCCGGCGCGACGCATCAACGCCGCCTCGACGAAATCATGGCTCAATATATGGCCGCCCCACGGCGGGCGCCCCCGCAGATCCGGCAGACCGCAATAGCGCGCGAAGGCCTCCGTGCGGATGATCGCGTTGTGTCCCCAATAATTGCCGTCGCGGCCCATCCACGCGGAAAGACCGGTGGCGATCACGGGACCATAGATCCGGGCCGCGAACTGCTGCACCCGCGCGAACAAGGTGTTGCGGTTGATGATCAGCGGCAGCGTCTGGATGATGCCGGAATCGGGGTCCGTCTCCATCGCGGCGGTGAGCTGAACGATGGTCGCGCCCGTCATCAGGCTGTCCGCGTCGAGCACGACCATATGCGCATAGGCGCCGCCCCAGCGCGAAACGAAATCGGCGATATTGCCGGCCTTGCGGCTCGTGTTCTTTTCGCGCCGCCGATAAAACACGCGCGCGCCAAGCTCGCCAAGCCGCCGCCGAACCCCGATGAAAGCCCGTTCCTCGGCGATCCATATGTCGGGATTGGTGGTGTCCGAGAGAAAGAACCAATCGAAATTCTCTCCAAGTCCCGTGGTCTCGACATCCTCGAAAATCACTTGCAGGGCGGCGAAGACTCTGCTCGGCGTTTCGTTGTAGATCGGCATGACCACGGCGGTCCTGGCCGAAAGCTGGCTTGGCGCGACAGACGGCGAGCGTCGACGCAAAAGCATCGCCGTGCCGACGATGCTGCTCGAAAAAGACAGCGCGATCCACGAGAAGTTCAGCACGAACAGGCCCAGCAGCGCCCATTTCAAGGTCGTGACGCCGCCGACGTCGATGACCTTATACATCTCGAGACCGCCATAGACGGTCAGCGCCGCCCCGCCGCCAAAGGCCACGAGCCGCGACAGCCAAGGCGTGATCGCGAGTTTCGGCGCCGCGAGACGGCGACGCTGCCGAGAATCGAATTTGAACAGGTTCTGCGCCGGCATCGCCAACCGGGTTTCGATCGGAGTCGGCGGCGCGTTCACGACGCTCGGGGCGGATTGCTCCGCGGCGACCGGCGGCTCGATTTCGGCAAGCGATTGATTTACGAGGTCCATCTATAAAGCCAGGTTTCGCTGATCGGGTCGTCGCCCGATTGGAGGACGAGCCGCAGCTCGCAAAAGTTCTCCCCGCCGGGGTCGACATCGAACAGCACGCGGCAGGTCTTCGCGGGCGGGTTGGCGTAGAGGCCGATGATTTTCGCCGATCCTGGCGAGGTGGTCAGCGCGGGCTTCAACGTCGCGACACGGGCGGGGTCGCCAAGAATATCGCCGGTGAAAACGACGAGAAAACGGCGAAGTTTGGGCGCCCCCGCGCGACCGCCGCGCGCGTCGGCGACAGAGGCCAGGGGCGGACGCGCCGGCGGCTCCCAACACCAGAACTGACGGTAGGCGAAATTCGCCTCCGCGCCGTTGGCCAGCAGTTGTTTCGGGCGCCAATAGGCGATGATGTTTTGGTTGAAGTCGGATTCGGAGGGGATCTCGACAAGTTGGACCGCTCCTTCGCCCCACTCGCCGAGCGGTTCGACCCACAGCGAGGGACGTTGCTCCCAATGCGCGACGTCATCCTGATAGGAGCTGATGTCCCGGTCGCGCGTCAGAAAACCGAAGCCCTTGGGATTGGCGTCGACAAAGGACGACAGCTGGAGGTTGTTCCGGTTGGACAACGGCCGCCACACCCACTCGTTCTTGCCGGTCAGCATCTGCAGGCCGTTCATTTCCGCCGCCGCGGGGCGGATATCGTCGGAGCGGCGGCGATCGAGCGGCGTGAACAATGAGGCGCCGGCGAGTCCGGCGATGCCGACATGGTCGAGATCGACGCGCGGAAAAAGCGTCATCTCGGTGTCGATGATGGTCGCTTCGCCGGGGCGAAGCGTAAAGCGATAGGCGCCCGTGACGCTCGACGAATCGAGCAAGGCGTGGATAACCAAGGTGTTGTCGCCGAGCGCCGGCTTTTCGATCCAGAAGGCGCGAAAGACCGGGAATTCCTCGCCGCGCGAATCGGCGGTGCGCAGGGACAGCCCGCGCGCGGTCACGCCGAGCGGCTGATCCCTGGAGACGCGGGCGCGGAAAAAGCTCGCGCCCTGAAACTGCGCGATCATCTCCCCCTCGCCGGCATTTTGGGCGCGGAGCACGCGAAATCCGGAAAATCCCATGTCGGGCAATTTCTCGGCGATCTTGAGCGCGCCATAGTCGAACTGGGCCTGGTCATAGGCGATCCGCTTCGACTCTCCGCCCTCGACTACGTTCAATTCCACGGGCGCGGTGAAAATCCACCCGCGATGCAGCGGCTCGATGGAGAAGCCCTTATTTTCGCTGGCCCAAACGGCCGCGCCCGGCTTCATCTTGATATCTAGAACATATTGTTCGTAAGTGAGGGTGGAGAAAGGCTCGCGAAGATCGTTGGCGGGCGGCGAAAACGGCTTTTTGGAGAGCGCGCGAGCGCGTTCCACCACGTCTTTCTCGCGAGAGAAGGCCGGATTCGCGGCCGGAGCCGGTGAAGCCTCCTGCGCCGCGTTGGCGGGGGTAATCGAGGCGGCCAACGCGCCCAGCGCCGCTTTTAAAACGTCTCTGCGTTCGACCATGAGCTTTAGGAACCTGGAAGCGGCGTATCGAGAAGATTGGGGCGTGGCGCCATCTATACAAGAATGATCGGGATTCGAAACGCCTTTCTTTAACGAGCCGCGACATTTCGCCGGCCATTCCCACGGGGGACGCGAAATTCCGACAAGCGTGGGCGTCCCAGGGCTTCGAAATCCGCGAATAGCTGGTAAAAGGGCGTCGCCCCGCCGCCCGAAAATTGAGTCGAAAAGGGTTATTGCGCGCCTATGTCCTCAACAAACAGCCGAAGCGCCCTCGCCATTGTCCTCGCCGCCGGCGAGGGCACGCGCATGAAATCCGGTCGCCCGAAGGTTTTGCATGAGATCGCCGGACGCTCCATGCTGGCGCATGTGCTGACAAGCGTCGCCGGCGCGAAGGCCGACAGCATCGCGGTCGTTGTCGGACCCGGCCGCGAGGATGTCCGCGCCGAAGCCGCCAAGCTGTGCGCCGAAACTGAAATTTTCGTGCAGGAACAACGACTTGGCACCGCCCATGCGGTTCTCGCCGCCCGCGACGCTATCGCGCGGGGGCATGACGACATTCTGGTCCTCTTCGCCGACACGCCGCTCGTGACGACCGCGACGATTCTGGCCCTTCGCGCGGCGCTGGAGGACGGCGCGGCGGTCGCGGCGCTCGGTTTCGAAGCCGTGAATCCCTTTGGTTACGGGCGCTTGATCCGCGACGAAGCGGGACGGCTGGTCGCCATAAGAGAAGAAAAGGACGCCAGCGACGCGGAGCGCGCGATCACGCTGTGCAACGCCGGACTGATGGCGATCGACGGGCGGCGAGCGCTGGAACTGTTGCGGGATGTTGGCGCCGAAAACGCCAAGGGCGAATACTACCTCACTGATATCGTTGAGCTTGCGCGCGCGAAGGGATTGGACGCGCGCGTCGTCGTCGGCGCGGAGAGCGAGGTGCTCGGCGTCAACGACCGCGCGCAGCTTGCGCAGGCGGAACGCATCGCCCAGGACCGCCTGCGCCGCGCCGCGATGATCAATGGAGCCACGCTGATCGCGCCGGAGACGGTTTTTCTCAACGCCGACACGAAGTTAGGCCGCGATGTCCTGATCGAGCCGCATGTCGTTTTCGGCCCCGGAGTGGAGGTCGCCGACGGCGCGCATATTCACGCATTTTCGCGCATCGAAGGCGCCCGGATTGGCGCCGGCGCGCATGTCGGGCCCTTTGCGCGTCTGCGTCCCGGAACGAACCTCGGACCCGGCGCCAAGGTCGGCAATTTCGTCGAAATCAAATCTACCACATTGGGCGCCGGCGCCAAGGTCAGCCACCTCACCTATCTCGGCGACGCCGAAATAGGCGCCGACGCCAACATCGGCGCCGGGACCATCACTTGCAATTACGACGGCTTCTTCAAATACAAAACCCGCATTGGAGCCGGCGCCTTCATCGGCTCCAACTCTTCGCTGGTCGCGCCGGTGACCATCGGCGCCGGAGCCTATGTCGGTTCGGGTTCGGTCGTGACCGGGGATGTCGCCGAAGACGCCCTCGTTGTCGCGCGCGGCCGGCAGGTCGTGAAGGCCGGCTGGGCGCGGGCGTTTCGCGAGGCGCGGCGGCCGAAGAAAACTGAAAAGGCCTAAATCGCGACCTCTCCCGCCCAGCGCTCTCGGCCTTAACCAAGTCCGGCAATCGGGGCCTTGCGCCCGCCTTAATGGCAAGGCTTTTGTTATTTCATCCAAAGATCGCTTCGGAGATCAGCTATGTGCGGCATTGTAGGAATTCTGGGGCGCGAGCCCGTGGCGCCGGCTCTTATCGACGCGCTGAAGCGTCTGGAATATCGCGGCTATGATTCGGCGGGCGTCGCCACGTTGGAAAACGGCCGGCTGACGCGGCTGCGCGCCAGCGGCAAGCTGCGCAATTTGCAAGATAAACTGAAGGAAACGCCGCTGTCCGGCCACATCGGTCTCGGCCACACCCGCTGGGCGACGCATGGCCGCCCCAACGAAAACAATGCCCACCCGCACGCCAACGACAAGGTCGCGGTGGTCCATAACGGCATTATCGAGAATTTTCGCGAGCTGCGCGAGGAGTTGACCGCCAAGGGCCATGTCTTCGCCACCGAGACGGACTCCGAGGCCGTCGCGCATCTCGTCGCCGAGGAAATGCGCCAGGGCTCCAAGCCGCGCGAGGCGGTGGCGGCGGCGCTCGGGCGGCTCAAGGGCGCCTTCGCGCTGGTTTTTCTATTCGACGGCGAACTCGATCTGCTGATCGGCGCGAGGCGCGGCTCGCCTCTCGCCGTGGGTTGGGGCGACGACGGTGTTTATCTTGGCTCCGACGCGCTGGCGCTGGCGCCCTTCGCCACGGAGATCGCCTATCTCGAAGAAGACGATTGGGTGACGCTGACTCGCGAAAAAACCACCTTCTTCGACGCCGCCGGTCGGATCGTCGAACGCGCGCGGCGACCGTTGCAGGCCGGCTCGCTGATGGTCGACAAGGGCAATTACCGCCACTACATGGCCAAGGAAATCCACGAACAGCCCGAGGTGGTCGGGCGCACGCTGGCGCATTATCTCGATCTCGCAAGCGGAACCGCGCGGCTGCCGTTCGACCTCGCCTTCGACGCCAAGGCGCTGTCGCGCGTCACCATTTCAGCCTGCGGCACCGCCTTTTACGCCGGGCTCGTCGCGCGCTATTGGCTGGAGCGCTTCGCGCGGCTTTCAGTGGATATCGACATCGCCTCTGAGTTCCGCTACCGCGAGGCGCCGCTGCCCGAGGACGGGCTGATGATCGTCGTGTCGCAATCGGGCGAGACGGCGGACACGCTCGCCGCGCTGCGCTACGCCAAGGCGCATGGCCAGCATGTTCTCTCGATCGTCAATGTCGAGACCTCGACCATCGCGCGCGAGAGCGACACGGTGGCGCAAACGCTGGCGGGGCCGGAGATCGGCGTCGCCTCGACCAAGGCCTTCACCTGCCAGCTCGCCGTCTTCGCCTGTCTCGCGCTGGCGCTCGGTCGCGCGCGCGGCGTGTTGACCGAAGCGCGGGAAAAGGAGCTGGTCGCCGAACTTATCGCGACGCCGGGTCTGATGGCGCAGGTTCTGAAGGACGAGGCGCGGATCGAGCCTGTCGCGCGCGATGTCGCGCGGGCTTCGAGCGTGCTGTATCTCGGGCGCGGCCCATCCTATCCGCTCGCGCTGGAGGGCGCCCTAAAACTCAAGGAATTGTCCTATATCCACGCCGAGGGCTACGCCGCCGGCGAATTGAAGCATGGCCCGATCGCGCTGATCGATTTCGCCATGCCGGTGATCGTGCTGGCGCCGCATGACGCAAGCTTGGAGAAAACCGTCTCCAATCTACAGGAAGTCGCGGCGCGCGGCGGCCATCTGATCCTGATCGGCCCGGAAAGCGCCCGCGTCGCCGCCAGCGCCGAACTCGCCGGCTTCATCGAAATGCCGGAAGTCGCGGCGGACGCCTTCGCCGCGCTGGTTTATGCCGTGCCGGCGCAGCTTCTCGCCTATCATGTCGCGGTTTTCATGGGCAAGGACGTGGATCAGCCGCGAAATCTGGCGAAGAGCGTGACGGTGGAATAGNNGAGCCTCGATCATTGACGCCGCCGGCCGCGCCCCCCATTTGCTGAGCTGCGCCAAGCTTCGGCGCGAACGGAGGTGGGCGATGCGTATCCCTTGGGCAGTGCTTGCCGCGACAGCTTGGTGCGGTCCCGCCTTGGCGCAGGCGCCGTCGACAAATCCGCCGGCGCCGAGCGCCCCGGCGCCCTCGGTTCAGGAAGGCCGCTTCTCGATGACGCCGACTCAAGGGGGCTTTCTGCGCCTCGACAAGGAGACCGGCGCCGTATCGTTCTGCACGGTGGACGCCGGCCTGTCGGCATGCCGTGTCAGCGCCGACGAGCGCGCGGCGCTGGAGAACGAAATCGCCCGTCTGCGCCGCGACAACGCGGAGCTCAAAACCGCCCGCGGCCCCAACGCGCCCGGGGCGTCCTCCGGCCTGCCCAAGGACGAGGACATGGACCGGGTGTTGAGCTTTACCGAACGCTTCATGAGGCGCATCATGCGCATCTTCAAGGAAGAAGCGAACGGCGAGAAATCCTGAGGTCCTTTTCCCGGAACCCGAGACGATCATGAGCAACGAAAATCCCTTCGCCAAATGGCCGCATATCGACGCGGCCAAGCAACCCGAAGCCGACTCCGCGGCTCCACGAAGAGAGCTGCCCGGCTCGACGACGGAAGGACACGCGCCAATGTCAAACCAGAACGCGCTCGAAAGCTTTCTCGGGGGAACGCCGGCGTCGGTGTTCGTGAAGCTGCTGTTCATCTCGCTCGTCGTGGGCGCGCTGCTCATGTGGCTCGACATACACCCCGCCGATATTTTTCGCGGCGTTCAGGATTTCCTGAACCGCATCTACGCGCTCGGTTTCGGCGCGGTGCGGGAGCTGTTCAATTATGTGATCGCGGGAGCCGTGATCGTCGTGCCCGCCTGGTTCATCCTGCGCCTGCTCAATGTCGGCGGCCGCGGCTGAGACCGCGCCCGCGACGCGCGAGCGCGAACGATTTTGGAAATCCTCGGCGAGCGCATTGACAGGAGACGACGCCAACCCTTAAGACACACGCAAGGCCCAGGTGGCGGAATTGGTAGACGCGCTGGTTTCAGGTACCAGTGGTGAAAGCCGTGGAGGTTCGAGTCCTCTCTTGGGCACCATTATGCTTAGTAACATGCTGCTTTTGAACAAGTTTCATTTTCTGTAGCCGCGCCGTCCACAAATTAGTCCACAAGTCGGCGTCGCCTAATGCGCGCTCGTCCATTGTTGACGACGACCGTTCAATTCCAACCATCACACAACCCGCGCATTCGCCCGGAATTGGCGATGAACGCCTCAATGGCGCGATTGTTTGCCGAATGCTATTCCACCCGCCGTCGTTGGCGCACCCCCCAAAGACCAAGCGCGGCTTGAGACATCGGTCAGCCCCTCCGATTCGGCCGACGCCCCATGAATTATGTAAAGCTCCCGCGAGGAATCCCCTATTTGGTGACAGGCCCTAGATCCCACCATATTGGTGGTCCTGGAGCCTTCCATGCCGATCAGCACTGCGGAGTTCTCCAAGCGCGCCGTCATCTTCATCGCTCTCGCGCTGACGCCGCTCCTCATCTGGAAGCTGTTCGACGTCGTGCTGCTCTTGACCGGCGCCGTCTTGGTCGCCGTGTTGCTGCACGTAGTCGCGTGGCCGCTTCGCAAGATCAGACTGCCGAGAGCCTTCGCGCTAGCGATGGCCGGACTGCTGATCCTCGCCGTGATCGCTGGCGTTTTTTATCTCTTCGGCAGCGGCATGGGCGACGAGTTGCAGGAGATCCTGCGCCGCGCCGAGGCGGGACAGAAGCAAATCACTCAGTTGCTGCGGGGCTCGATCTTTGGAAAGACGCTGCTTTCGCATGTCCAGGAGGGCACGTTCTCCCTGCCCGACCTCTTGGAGCGGGCGTTCAGGATCAGCGCGGGTTTCCTGGCTGCCGTGGTGATCGCCATCGTCGCAGGCGCCTTAATCGCCGCCGATCCGGCGCTTTATCGCCACGGCCTGAGCCTTCTGTTTCCGAAGCCCTATCGCAAGGGCGCCGACGAAACCATGGTCGATCTCGCTGGCGCGCTGAGGCTCTGGATCCCAGGCCAGCTTATGGAGATGGCGCTCGTCGGCGTCATGGTCGGCGTCGCCGTCTGGCTCGTGGGCCTGCCCTCGCCCTACGCGCTCGGCGCGATCGCGTACGTCGCGCAATTCGTGCCGTATATCGGCCCGATCGTCGCGATGATCCCTTCAGTGCTCGTCGCGACGACCGTCAGCTGGACCGCGCTGGCGTGGACCATCGCCGCCTATCTCCTCATCCACCAACTCGACGGCTACGTGGTCATGCCGATCATCCAGCAGCGCAT
>PLZT01000724.1 GCA_003152255.1 Methylocystaceae bacterium
ACGAAAAATTCGCCAAAATGATTGACCGTCATTGGGACGGCATCGCAGCGTACTGCAAGCCCGAAAATAAAGTCGCGCTTGGCTTCGTCGAAGGTCTCAACAACAAAATCCGCGTCAATCAACGCCGCGCCTACGGCCTGCGCGACGAGGAATATCTCAAACTCAAAATCCTCACATCCAGCCTTCCTGAACTATAGTTTCAAGCCGTTACTACCCACAAAAAACGCAGAAGAGCCAATTTTGTTAGTCATTTTAAGCTCGTTATGTTGACGTTTGAATTCGAAGCCCGTCTACGTTTGCCGCGTAGCGGGCTTCATCATTTTGCGATGCCATCGGCGAGAACGCGTGCGCTTTCCTCCGATGTAATCAGGGTTCGGCCGCCGATCCGGGTGAGATTGATCTTCCCTTGCTTGGCGTATTTGTAGCCGCTCGCCGGGCTTATCCCGACGGAGCGGCACCATTCCTGAAACGGGGTAGCCAGTTGAGTTTGCGGCTCCCGCGTCAGGTGTTTTTCGCTCTTCATCAAACGTCCTTTCTGCGATTGGTCGATGCAGCATGAGGTAACTCGATCTGGTCATCCGCTCACAGGTGAGACAACTGCTAGGCTAGTTGTTTCCCTTTTTGCTGAGCGCTGCCTCCCACTCGTCTTCGTGTTTTTTTCTCGCCCCTTCGATGTGTTTCCAGGCATCGTGCCAGGTGTCCTTGGGGCTGCTGTTGGCGAGGTGCGGGTCGAGTCCAAATTTCTTCAGGGGAACGACGCAATCGCTAAAGAATGGCCAGAAACCAGGAGCATTGCGGCCGCCGTAAGCTGAACGCCAAGCTTTCCTCAACTGCGCGATGAGTTGGCGTTCGCTGCGTTTAACCGGCCGGCCGCCTTTTTTCTTCGCAGCGTTGCCAGGCAAACATTGCGCTGCTGAAAAACGCTCTAACGCCGCAAGTAAATCGGCAAGATTGTCGCTGTTTTTTTGCGATAGCGTTCCGATTAACGTGTCTGGAAAGGCGTTCATTTCGTGAATGAGAGCCACGACGCCAGTAGCGACGCTGATAAGGGCTGGCGCTTGGATTTTGTCGGCGAGCGCATAGCGCCCCGCCGCTTGCCGCACATAGTCGATGGACGACAGCGGGTCGTTTGCCGGGAAGCGCGCGGCGATAGTTTTCAGTTGCTCGGGCGTGTATGGCCAAGGCGTAAGTTCGGAAACATTTTTCAACATCGCGCACCTTCGGCGATCACCATAAGGAGTGCGCGGAAGTTGGGAGGTGTCCCCAACGTGTCAGCCCGTCGGCCTATCCGCGCGCGTTCGTGTCAGCTTGTCGCCCCTGTCAGCGAGTCCAGCGCCTGTGTCAGGATTAATGAGCGGTGACGACCCCGAAGGAGATTTCGCAGCAGGCCAGGAGGGGCTCACGCGCGGCAACCTCTGCAAGATGTCTGTCGCGCTCTGCGCCCCTCGTGATTTTGGCTAAAGCGGTGTGCTCGGCGATGGCTTCTCGGATTGCGCGGAGAATGGCTGCTTGGGCGGGGGGTCATCCCGTAGGTCTTAGAAAACATGCGGATTCCTTTTTTCGTTACGGCTGAGCCAGGGAGGGGCGATCGCCGCCCCGGCGTTTCGTCAGGCGGCGCTGCAAATAATCTGCTTGCGGAGGTCTGTGAGAACATCGTCGATGCGGCCGGCCGCGAGGAAAAGACGGGGTGCTCGGGCGCGCAATTGGCCCTGAGCGATCGCGGCGTGAGCGCAGGCGTCCATGTCGTCGAAGGGCTCACTCCAATCGGCGTGGGTGCGCTCGGAACCAGCGGGCGTGAAACGGTAGGCGGAATTATCCCAAATGACCGAAAAGCCTTGACGCTCGGCTTGGCGCAGCAGAATTGAAGTTGTTGCCATCTTGCGAACCCCATTTCGCGGGTGGTGATAGGCTTGGCTCGGGGGGTGCAAGCCCCGGGTCAAGCCGCCTTATCAGGAAGCGGTGTTGCTCCCCGATCTGATGGGGACGACGTTGGTGGCGTCCCTTTGTTCCAAAAATGCAGCCCACGCGGTCATCAGGGCGCGCCGCTTTTCGAGCGCGTCGCTGCGGCGATACGCCTGCTCTGCTTTGTCGCCGACTGAGTGAGCCAGGGCGGCCTCGGCGACTTCGCGCGGGGTGTGAGTTTCGTTGCCGGTCCAATCGCGAAAGGCGCTCCTGAAACCGTGAACCGTCGCGCCGTCAACGCCCGCGCGCGTCATCAAATTACGCATCGCCGCAGGAGAGAGTGGTTTGTCTAGGTGTCGGCCAGCGAAGATGGATTCGCCTGTCCTGACATGCGAGAGTCGTGTCAGGATGGCGAGCGCCGTGTCAGAAAGGGGGACGCGATGCTCGCGCCCGGCCTTCATGCGCTGGGCTGGGATCGTCCAGACCTTTTCTTCAAAGTCGATTTCCGGCCATTTCGCGCCCAAAACCTCGCCCGATCGCGTCGCGGTCAGGATGACAAACTCTAAAGCCAGCGCGGCTATGGCGTCACGCTCCCGTAGCTGGCCGATGAAAGCGGGGACGTTCCGGTAGTCCATCGCGGCGTGATGGTCGCGCGTGATCTTCTGGCGCTTTGGCAGGATGTGCGCGAGGTGGCCGCGCCAGGCGGCGGGGTTTTCGCCCGATCGGTGGCCTTGCGCCTTGGCTGCGTCCAGCACGGCCTCGATGCGCCCGCGCACGCGCGATGCCGTCACTGGTGCACGCTGCCATAAGGGCGTCAGGACGGCCAGAACCGCCGCTGTATCGATTTTGTCGACGGGCTTGGCCCACAGTGGCGCGGCGTATTCCGTCAACGTCACGCGCCATTGTCGGCGATGTTCGGCGTTGCGCCATTCGGCTTCCTTCGACGTGATAAGGGCGTCAGCTATCTCGCCAAAGGTCGGCTTGTCATTCAGCGATCCCCGCTGAGCTTCGCGCAAAGCAATAGGGTCCAGCCCGTCAGCAACATTCCTGCGCGCAATGTCGGCAAGCTCTCGCGCCCTGGCTAGAGGGACGGTCGACGCTGGCCCCAACCCCATCTCCCGCACGCGACCATTCCAGGGGTAACGAAACACCCATCGGCGGCGCAGCGGCTCCGGAATAGCAGGAATAGCACGGAGTAGCAGATCGAAACCGGCCGGGATCGCCTCTGCGGCATCAGGAATAGCAGGAACCGCAGGAATAGCAGGCGGCACCCGTGGAAACGCATTTCCGGAGATGAACAGATAGAGCCCGGCTCCGTCGGAATGGCGGCCGGCTTTTGTCAGCGTCGCCACGGCGCGGGGAGAGAGCTTTTTGATTGTTCGAGCCATAACCGGTCCCACATTCGGTCCTACTTATTTTCGTGACTACATCACACAACCTCGAATAAGGCTAGAGGGAGAACGTGCAAATATCTGGTTTTTTTGGGGCTGTTGATGCGCCCTCGCACAAGGCTGGAGGGTAGTATCCCGGAGATTCGCTCCGCGACACGCTCTATTCCTTTATTCCGCGCTTCCTGTGGCCGGAGAAGCCGGTGGTGTTGCTGGGAGGTGAACTGTCGACGCTCGTCTCGGGCGAGGTCGGAAATCAAATCAGCCCTGGATATTTCGCCGAGGCGTATTGGAATTTGGGCTGGATCGGCTTGCCGCTGCTCTTGCTTCCGGTTGGCTTCTTTTTCAATGTGGCCACGCATTTCGCCGCTCGCGTGATCGAACGCGAAGACTGGCTGTATCTACCCGTCCTGTTCTTGAGCTTGAAAGTCGGCATGGACATCAATTCGTTCTACAATGGTTTCGTCGGCACGGCGACGCAAGTTCTCGCTCTATACTTCGTGGTGAAGTTCGGCTCCCAATTACTGCGAAGCCTTGGCATTTTGCGGCCAGCCGAAGGCGGCGCCTGATCATGTGCGGCATCGCGGGCTACCACGGCGATTTGACACCGGAAATCTTGCGCGGGATGGCGGCGAATATAGCGCATAGGGGTCCCGACGGCGAAGGAATATGGGTCGACGCCGACGCGGGAATCGGACTTGCGCATCGCCGCTTGGCCATTATCGACACGAGCTCGGCCGCCGCGCAACCCATGTCGAGTTGTGGGGGGCGTTATCAAATTATTTTCAATGGCGAGATATACAACTTTCAAGCCTTGGGAGAGGACCTTCGGCGTCGTGGATATTCTTTCAACGCCAACTCCGACACGGCGATTATTGCTCCGCTTTACGATCTGCTCGGCGCCGCGATGCTTGAGAAGCTCAGCGGCATTTTCGCTTTCGCGATTTGGGACCGCGAGAAACAGGAGCTGTTCGTCGCGCGAGACGGTTTTGGCGTCAAGCCGCTCTATTACGCTCGGCTGCCGGGCGGCAGCGTGGCCTTCGCCTCGGAGTTGAAAGCGTTGATCTCTGTTCCTGGCGTCGGCGCCGGTCTGGATTTCAAGGCGCTCAGCGATTATCTCACCTATCTTTGGAGCCCCGGCGAACGCACATTGCTGCGTGACGTGCGCAAGCTTCCTCCGGGGCATTTTTTTAAGGCGGACCGCGCCAGCTTTCTCATCACTCGTTGGCATGAACAGGCAAAGAGCCCAGTCGCCACGACCGCGCCCGCGAGCACGCGCGAAACCATTTCCCGACTCGGCGAACTCGTCGACGAAGTTGTCGGCGACCAGTGCCTCAGCGACGTGCCAATCGGCGCCTTCCTGTCCGGAGGCGTTGACTCCAGCGCCGTGGTGGCCTCGATGGTCGCGACGGGCCACGCGCCGCGGCAGACCTATTGCGTCGGTTTCGACGGCGAGGACATGGCTGGAGAGGGATTCGACGACGACCTCGCCCATGCTCGCGAGGTGGCGCGTCGGCTGAGCGTTCCCCTAACTCCCGTCATTGTCTCCCCGCCAACCGGCGCGGATCTCGAAGACCTCGCCTACATG
>PLZT01000163.1 GCA_003152255.1 Methylocystaceae bacterium
CGCGCGGCGGCGTCGAGCACGGCGTCGTCGATGCGATTGAGTTCGAGCTGGAAGAACAATAGCTGCGTCGAGGCGTCAACGATCTTGTCGCGCGCGTCCGAGAAAAATTTCGCGCGGGCCGGGTCGGTGACATCGCCCGCGTGCAGCAGGCTGGCGAAAGACATGATGCGG
This sequence comes from Methylocystaceae bacterium, assembly GCA_003152255.1. The sequence goes on from PLZT01000163.1 coordinate 172, forward strand.
CCCAGCAAATCCTGAAGCGCCTCGTAGCGCGCGACGGCCTCGCCGAGCTTTTCGCTCGCTTGCGCGTCGCCGGCGAGGTCCGCGAGCTTGCCGCGATAATCCGTCTTGAACGCGCTCGCCTCGCGCGCGGCGCGCTCGAAATCGGCGCGCAAGGCCGGTGAATCCGCGCTCTCATAGAGATCGGCGAGATTCCATTCGGGCAAGGCGGCGGGCGTTTGATTCTTGAGGGGCTGCATCGCGAAAGACCCGCGTGGGAGAGGAAAGCCGAAGCGGCCGGGAACCTCTAATATGGCCAAAGCGCGACCCCAATCAACCCGCGCGCGGCGCGCCAAACGGGCGCCCGGGAAAACGCCGCGCCACGGACTTGGTTAAGAACAAATAAACAAAACAATTTTCCACCAATAAGTTAACGCGGGCGTCCGAGCCGGCATTAACCCCGCCTTTACCCTGTTCTCCGACGATGCGCTCGGGTTCGCCATCGGAGCGGCGCGCTCCGACAAGCTTCCAACAAGGCCCGCGGCGCATGTTCCGCCGCCAATTAAAGAGCGCAAATGACTTCAACTATTCTCATTGCGGACGACGATCCGGTGCAGCGCCGCCTGTTAGAGGCAATGACGCGGCGTTTCGGTTACGAAGTCGAGACCGTCGAAAGCGGCGAACAGGCGCTCTTCCGCATGACCCAGACGGGCGCCCCGCCGATCTCCCTGCTCGTGCTCGATCTCGTGATGCCCGATCTCGACGGCATGGGCGTTCTTGGCCGCATGCGCGAGCTTAAGCTCACGACGCCGGTCATCGTTCAAACCGCGCACGGCTCCATAGAGACGGTGATTTCCGCGATGCGTGCTGGCGCGCAGGACTTCGTCGTCAAGCCGGTCGGCGCCGAGCGGCTGCAAATCTCGATCAAGAACGCCTTGTCGATCGACGCGCTCGCCGGCGAAATGCGCCGCGTCAGCAAGCGCTCGCAGGGCCTCCTGACCTTCAAGGATCTCGTCTCGCGCAGCCCGGAAATGGCCCGCGTCATCAGGCTTGGCGAGCGCTCGGCGCATTCGACCATTCCGGTGNNGCCTCGGATCGTCGCGGCAAGCCCTTCATCACGGTCAATTGCGGCGCGCTTCCGGCCAATCTCGTCGAGTCGATTCTGTTCGGCCACGAGAAGGGCGCCTTCACCGGCGCCACTGAAAAGCACGTCGGAAAATTCCTCGAGGCCAATGGCGGGACGCTATTTCTCGATGAAATCGGCGAATTGCCGCTCGATTTGCAGGTCAAACTGCTGCGCGCGTTGCAGGAAGGCGAGGTCGACCCGATCGGCTCGAAGCGGCCGGTGCGCGTCGATGTGAGGCTGATCTCGGCGACCAATCAAAATCTGATCGAGCAGGTCAAGCGCGGGCAGTTTCGCGAGGATTTGTTTTACCGGCTCAACGTGTTTCCGATCGGCATTCCGCCGCTGCGCTCGCGCCGCGAGGATATTCCCGATCTCGCGCGGCGCTTTTGCGCGCGCTTCGCCGCCGAGGAAGGCCGCAACATTCGCGGCGTCGCCGCCGAGGCCCTGTCGCTGCTCTCGACATATGATTGGCCCGGCAACGTGCGCCAGTTGGAGAACGCCCTGTTCCGCGCGGTTGTCCTGGCCGAGGGCGACGAGCTTACGGTCGCCGAGTTTCCGCAGATCGCCAATCATGTCGCGGGATTCGACGTGCGCGTGCCGCCCCTGCCCGCGCCTCTCGCCGCCGACGCGCCGAGGGAGAGGGAAATTCTGCGCGTCGAAGTGCGCGATCCCAATGTCCTGCGATTGCTGGGCCAAAATGGCGAAATGCGCAAGCTCGAGGATATGGAGGCAGAGACAATCCGCTTCGCGCTTCAGCATTATCGCGGCCAAATGTCGGAGATCGCCCGCCGCCTGGGCATTGGACGCTCGACTCTCTATCGCAAGATGAAGGAATATGGGCTCGGCGACGATTCCTTGGCCGAGCACGGCGAGGAAACCAGCCTGGTGGCGTGAGCCGCGCGAATATGCGAGCCTGCGTTCGTTGAAGGAGCCGAGCCATGACCGGCCTATACGACATCGAAGCGCGAACCATCGACGGGAAGACCCACGCGCTCGGCGAATTTTCGGGCAAGACGCTGCTGATCGTCAATGTCGCCAGCAAATGCGGCTTTACGCCGCAATACGCGGGGCTGGAGGCGCTTTACCGCGAATTTAGCGATCGCGGTCTCGTGGTGCTTGGCTTTCCCTGCGATCAATTCGGCCATCAGGAGCCCGGCGACGAGGCGCAAATCGCGGCCTTTTGTTCGCGCGATTACGGCGTGACCTTTCCGATGTTCGCCAAGATCGAGGTTAACGGCGAGAACGCCCATCCGCTTTACGCGCACTTGAAAAAAGAGGCTCCGGGCCTGCTCGGAACGCAGGCGATCAAGTGGAATTTCACGAAATTTTTGGTCGACCGGAATGGCCGCGTGACAAAGCGCTTCGCGCCAAACGACGCGCCCGAGGCCATCCGCGCCGACATAGGGGCGCTGGTCGAGGCGGGATAGGCGCCGCGGCGCCCGTGCGACATGTTTGAGCAAGCCGTCGCCGGCGCTCCTCGGCTATGATGAATTCGCCCGCCACGAATCGCGCGGGCCTTCGCGCGAAGGGCGCCGCGACGCGAAACGGAATTCTCCGCCCGCGCGCGCGAACGCCTGAAACGCCTGTTTGTCGCCGCGTCGCCACGCGCGACGTTTTCGAGATTGGCGCGCTTTTTGCCTTGGTTATTGTTATCAAGACCCGGCGAGCGCGCGCCGGCGGTCGGGACAATGCCTGCGTAAGCAACAGATATGTATCGTAAACAACAAGATATGAAGTCAAACATGCATCGGGGAGCGGCGACCTTGGAACTTAATGGGGCGCAATTTGACGAAATGAGTGGAACCACCGGCGCGACCCGTCCTCCCTATGAAAAGCTCGCGCAATGGCTGGCGAAAACGCCGCTGGACTTTCTGAGTTCGCGACGCGCCCAGGCCGAACTTCTGTTTCGGCGCATCGGCATCACCTTCGCCGTTTACGGAACGCAGGAATCGACGGAGCGTTTGATCCCTTTCGATATTCTGCCGCGTATCATCGCGCGGGCCGAATGGATACAGTTGGAGAAGGGCCTCATCCAGCGCGTGCGGGCGCTGAATCTTTTTCTCGCCGATCTCTATGGCGCGGGTGAAATCATGAAGGCCGGCGTCGTGCCGTCCGAACTTATCTACCGCAACCCCGGCTATCGCCCGGAGATGGCCGGGTGGCGCGTCCCGCACAATGTCTATGTGCAGATCGCCGGCATAGACATCGTCCGCACGAACGACGGTTTCTACGTGCTGGAGGACAACGCCCGCACGCCCTCCGGCGTCTCCTACATGCTGGAGAACCGCGAAGTCATGATGCGGCTGTTTCCCGATCTTTTCGCCATGCATAAGGTGGCGCCGATCGAGAATTACCCCGACAGGCTCTTGGCGACCCTGCGCTCGGTCGCGCCGCCCTCCGCCTCGCAGGATCCGGAGATCGTGCTGCTCACGCCGGGCCAATATAACTCGGCCTTCTACGAACATTCATTCCTCGCCGACAAGCTCGGCGTCCAGCTGGTGGAAGGCCGCGACCTCTTCGTGCGCGACGATATGGTCTACATGCGCACCACCAAGGGGCCGAAACGCGTCGACGTGATCTACCGCCGGATCGACGACGAATTTCTCGATCCCCTGGCCTTTCGACCGGATTCGGCGCTGGGCGTCGCCGGTCTGATGGGCGCCTATAATGCAGGCAATGTGACGCTCGCCAATGCAGTCGGCGCTGGCGTCGCCGACGACAAAGCGATTTACACCTACATCCCCGACGCGGTCCGCTTCTATCTGGGCGAGGAGCCGCTGCTGCAAAACGTCCCGACCTGGCGCTGCCGCGAGAAGGACGCGCTGGCTTACGTGCTGGATCATCTGCCCGAACTGGTGGTCAAGGAGGTCAACGGCTCCGGCGGCTACGGCATGCTGGTCGGCCCCCACGCGACGCGCGCGGAGCTCGACGAATTCTCCAGGAAGCTGGCCGAGCGCCCGGACAATTTCATCGCCCAGCCAACGCTGGCGCTCTCCACCTGTCCAATTTCCGTGGCCGAGGGGATCGCCCCCCGTCACGTCGATCTGCGTCCCT
>PLZT01000445.1 GCA_003152255.1 Methylocystaceae bacterium
TCCGCCGCGGGCGGCGAGTGGTTTTCGAAGGCGGGAGGCGACGAGGTGCTCGAGCTGATCTCTCGCTGCTGCGCCGGCGTCCCGCCGTATGCCGTCCCGCGGGACTGCGTCGTGCTGCCGCCGCATGAAATCGCGAGACTCGGTTTACTTACGCCCAACGGACGCTTCCGTCGCAAGGAAACAGCGGCGTATTTCAACGAGAAGCGAGACGGCGCCGTTTGACTACGACTGGATGGCGCGCCGAGGCGACGACCGCTGTCGTCCGAGCCCCACAACGGACGTGGCCGCCAACCAAATCGCAGCGGTTCGACGAAATCGGGTTTATGAACATCGCGCCACGACTTGATTTGCGAACCACTTACTGACAGGCTCAATTTCGAGGCGAGCAAAGCTTGACATTTTCTACACTGGTCAACTAAACGTTGCAGGATCGAAAATATGTGAACGCTCTAAATAAGCGCGGCTCAGGCAATACGTCTCACAATTTCTGCACGGTCTTCATCTGTAGACGCACGGTTTTCTTTTGACGCACGCTGCGTCGAAAAACTCAGCCAATAATCTCCATTGGGGCGCGGGGAACGCGCTCCGCGCGGGAAACCAATCGACGATGAGCTTTTACGACCGCCTGATCGCGCACACCGCGGCCGAACGCGAGGGGTTCCAAGCGATCCCGCTCATTCGCGAGGTCATGGGCGGCGGTGCGACGCGTGCGATGTATTTGGATTTTCTCGCGCAAGCCTATCATCACGTGAGGCACACTTTCCCGCTGCTCGCATCGGCCGCGGCGCGAACGACGGATCTCTCCTATCAAAAAGCGCTGCTCTCGTACATGAACGAGGAGCGCGGCCATGACGAATGGATCCTCGACGACATCCGCGCGCTTGGCGGCGACGCCGAAGGCGTCCGCGAGCGCAAAGCGGGCGCCGCCTGCCAGCTCATGGTCGCTTACAGCTATTACGCCGTCGAGCACGTCAGCCCTTATGCGCTGCTCGGCAGCGTGCATGTGCTCGAGGGCATGTCGGCCGCGCTTGCCGTCCACGCCGCGAGCGCCATCCAGAAATCGCTCGGCGTCCGAGAAGACGGCGGCTTCTCCTATCTGCGCTCGCATGGCGAACTGGACGTCCTGCATGTCGAGTTCTTCAAGTCCCTCGTGAACGAGATCGCCGATCCGCGGGCGTTCGACATTGTTTTGGATAGCGTCCGAATGTTCTACCAGCTGTACGGCGACATTTTCAGGGAGCTCGGCGCCCGACACGGAGTGAAGTCCCATGCAGCTTAAAGACAAATGCGTCCTTATCACCGGCGCCGGCTCGGGGATCGGCCGCGCGTTGGCCGTCGAAGCCGCCCGGCGCGGCATGACCGTCGCGCTTTGCGGTCGCCGCGCCGACGCGCTCGCCGAAACCGCCGCGCTGCTCGGCGCCGGCACGGCGCATATCGTGATCCAGGCCGACGTCACGCGGCCCGACGATCGGCGGATGTTGGTCGATCGAATCCGCGAGCGTTGGGGTAAGCTCGACGTTCTGATCAACAACGCCGGCATCGTCCCGGGCGGAGCCGTCGAAAGCCTGAATGACGACGCGTTGGAGCGGGTCCTCGCCACCAATGTCACGGCACCGATCGCTCTCACCCGCGACCTGTTGCCTCTGCTGCTCGCCGCCCAGCCGTCGCGGGTCGTCAATGTCGGATCGATGTTCGGAGATATAGCTTTCCCGCTTTTCGCCGCCTATTCGGCGTCGAAATTCGGCTTGCGCGGCTTTTCTGACGCGTTGCGGCGCGAATTTCGCGATCGCGGCGTCGGCGTGACCTACGCCGCGCCGCGCGCGACCAAAACCGAGGCTGTGGACTCGCTGGAAACGCTGATCACTTCGGTTCAGCCGCGCCTCGACGATCCGTCGGCGGTCGCGGCGGACATCTGGCGCGCCGTCGAAAAGGACGCGCGGAGCGTTTATCCAACCGGGCCAGAGCGGATGTTCATCCTGCTGCAACAGCTGTTTCCAGGCCTCATCGACAACGCCGTTTGCAAACAAATGGCGCGCCAGATTGCCGGTTGAGACGTGCTTCGGTCCAGCAAAAACGTGAAACGGGAGATCGCAATGTCGTCCATGAAACATCTGTTCGCTCGCGCTTGCGCCGGTCTTCTGCTGCTCGCGGCGGNNCGCCTCGCGCTCGCCTGGGAGAAGATCAAATTTCAGGTCGACGATCCTAGCGATCTGCTCAAACAGATGGACTCGCTCGGCCAGCAGGCGGACGCTTTGGCCGAACAGCATCCGGACAATACGGAAGTCGTGATCTGGGATGGCATCATCACCAGCGAGCGCGCTTCGCTCGCCAATGAACATGGCGGACTCACCGGACCGGTAAGGGCGCTCCAATACGCCATGCGCGCCCGCGACCTTCTCGATCGCATGGAAAAGAAGGATCCGAAGGCCTTCGACGGCGGCGCGCCGACGAGTCTCGGCGTGCTCTATTATCGCGTCCCCGGCTTTCCGATGGGCTTCGGCGATAAGAAGAAGGCGCGCCATTATCTCGAAGAGGCGGTCCGCAACGCGCCCAATGGTCTCGACGCGCATTACTTTTACGGCGATTTTCTCCAGGAGGAGGGCGAATACGCCAAGTCGGCGGAAGTGTTAAAACATGCGCTTACTCTGCCCGCGCATCCCGAGCGTCCGATTTGGGATAAAAACCGCCGCATCGTGATCCAGGAACTGCTCGAGAAAGTGCGGAGCAAGGCCGAAAAATAAAGAAGCGCGGTGAGATCGGCGTTCGACGGGATATGGAGCGCCATCGGGCGCCAATTCAGGCGGCCCGTCGGAAAGGGCGGTCGCGTGATGGGTCGCGTCATGGAGTTGATCAACGCGGCGCCGAACCGCGAAGCGATCGACGCCTTGGAGATCGGCCCGACCGACGTCGTCCTCGAAATCGGCTTTGGTCCGGGCTGCGCCATCGGCAGTCTTGCCGAAATGGCGCCCCGGGGAAAGATTTTCGGCGTCGACCCGTCCGAAGAGATGATGGCGAGCGCAGCCCGCCGGAACGGCCGAGCGATAGCCGAAGGACGCGTGCGGTTGATGAAGGGCCGTGTCGACGATCTGCCGCTGCCGCCTGAGTCGATCGACAAAATCCTCGCTGTGAACGTCGCCTATTTTTTCGACGATGACGCCGGCGAACTTGGGGCGGCGCGTCACCTGCTGAAGCCCGGCGGAAAAATGGCGATCTATGTCACCGATAAATCATCCATGTCGCGCTGGAAGTTTGCGAGCCCCGCCACGCATCGTCTCT
>PLZT01000378.1 GCA_003152255.1 Methylocystaceae bacterium
TCCAGAATTGCGAGGCCAGCTCTCCGCGACACGGCGCCCAAACATTTGACGCTCTTTTCGAGCGATATGTCCGTCGGACTTTGCCGTGCCTCGGTTGGACAATAGGCGCCGCATTGCGCGATGCCGCAGTCATACCTCGTGCCGGTAAGCCCAAGGCTTTCGCGCAGAACCCAAAGTGGCATGTTCTCCGTGACGGACAGGCGGCGTTGAGTGCGATGAGCCAAGCCAATCCTATTCTAGGGCCTAAGCCGCCGCAAGCGCGGACCAAGCGGCGACGTCTCAGTCGCAATTGTTTCTGCCGTTTGCGGGATACGCGGAGCGAACGATGAGCATCGGTGTTTCAGGCACGGCGAAATCCTCGCCAAATTTCAACCAAGCCTCGGCGCCCGTCCTCTTTGCTCCACTAAGGGCACACCGCCCCTGAATCCACCCAAGCCTCGACGAGCGCACCGGCTTCCTTTTGTGTTCCTGGCGCTGGCTTTCGGCCGGAGCCGGGTGCCCAGGCCCAGCCGACAAGCGTGTCTTTGCCGATATGGTCTACCAGATCGCGCAGCGACCGGTTGCCGTTCCGCTTCGGGTCTTTGATCTGCGCGCAGATCTGGGAGCCGGTTTTTCGTTCCCAGGCCATTTCACGCGGCGCCAGATGCCATTCCGCATGACCGGGCATGTGGCCCGGATCGAAATTGGCGCTCTCATGACAGATAGGACAGCGCATGGTCTCGAGTCCGAATCCGTCCTTGCCGCGAAAGACCGGTGGCTGGTGCAAGCGAGTCGTATCGCCCTGGCGGGGGCGATCACCGGCGGGATGGCAGTTCGTGCATCGCGGATTGGTCAGCACTTTGCTGAGTTCGGTAAAATAAGCGGCCGAGCGTTTGTTGATATCGGTGATGGCCGAGAAACTCTCCGGCGAGGCCAGCATGTTCGAACCGGTGACCGACCCGGCGGACCCCGGCGCGTCCGCCGCCGCGACCTTGACCAACACCAATGCCGAGATCAGGACCGGGAGCCGCCATTTGGGTCTCATCTTCAGCCACCCTTCAGAAAACGCCCGGGGTTAGCGAGAATTACGTCCCGCACAGCCTCGTGATATTTGACGTAGCCCGTACACCGGCAAAGGTGGCCGTCGAGCGCTTCCGCGATGGTTGTCTCTAGATCGACGCGGGCCACCGGCGTTCTCGCCAATCGCTCCATCAGAACCTGACCCTCGTTGAGAAACCCTGGAGTGCAATAGCCGCACTGGAACGCGAAATGCTCGATGAAGGCTTTCTGCAGCATGGTCAGTTGGCCGTCCTTGGCGTGTCCCTCGACGGTGCGGATCTTCTTGCCATGGAAGCTTGCCGCCGACATGACACAGGTCGGGTGGGTGTGACTGGTGCCGTCCGGCAGATCGACGATGACCACGCAGCTTAGACACTGCGCGGCGCCGCATCCGAACTTTGTGCCTGTCATCCCAAGAAATTCGCGCAGGAAATCGTTCATCGTCAGATCGTCGCGCACGTCCATCGGTCCGTGGGCGCGACCGTTGATCGTCAGGGCAAGTTGCGTCATGCGAGCCCTCGCTTCACCATATCCTGAGTGACCGGCAGCGATTGGAAGCGGCGCCCGGTCGCGTCGAAGATGGCGTTCAACAGCGCGGGAACGACAGGAATCATCACAACCTCGGCCATGCCTTTCGGCGGTTCGTTCGATGCGAGCGGCGGCAAAATCTCGATTTCCAGATCATGCAGCGGCAAGTCGGATCCGCGCGCCACGAGATATTGGCCGAGATTCCATTGTCCATTGCCGGGCCCGTCCTCGAACGGGGGCAGAGTCTCGAGCAGCGCGTAGCCCACGCCCATCGCGAACCCCCCGTGCGCCTGCCCAAGCACCACCTCGGGAACGAGCGCCTTGCCGCATTCCAGGACGCTGTATGCCTTTGCGATGCGGAGCGCTCCGGTCGCGCGCTCGATCTCTACGCGAACCAGCGTGCCGCAAAGCGACGAAAAGGCTGTCCCGATTCGATTGTAGTCGGTGGGCGGAAAGGCCACCGCCTTACGATCGAGGCGCGTGAACTCGTCGGCTCCGTAACGCACGGCCAGCGCGTCGATGTCAGCCGACCAGTCCTTGCCGGCAATGTGGAAAGTTCCCCGCGACCAGGCCCAACGCGAAAAAGCATGCGCCATCGCGCCCGTCACGCCCTTCTGGGCATGCGCCTTCGCCGCGATGGCGGACAAGGGCAACGGGGAGAGCCCGGTCATGATCAAAGTATCTCCCTGCCAGTAGGCCTGATCCGACTGCTTGGCTCTCGGATCGGTCCGTTTGATGCCCCAAAGCGAGAGCGCCGCGGGCCACAGTCCGAAGTGGAATATGATGCGCGCCGCCTCCGCCACCGCCTGACTTCCGACGTGGGCGCCGATCGAGGCGCTGGTCGCAGAACTGATCGCGGGCACCCAGCGCGGGTTCTTCGCCGCTTTGTCCTGGGCCGCCTGGGTGATCGTATAGGCGTCGCCGGACGTCATGAGTTCGAGCGCGTCGAACACGTCGACCTGCGCCAGCGTCACCTCGTCGGCGATCCCGCCAATATGGATCGCGGCTCGATTGGCCAAGGCGGTTCCGATGCCGTTGCCCATCTCCACGGCGTCGCCGTGAATCGAGATGCGGCCTTCCGGATCGATCTGGATCGATCCGAGCGAACAATCCGCGCCCGTTCCGTAGTCCTTGGCGGAGCACGCGACACCGGTGCCGACGAGGAACCCTGGTTTTGGACGCGCCTTCTCTTCGGCGCGCGTTCGCCAAATCGGATGTTTATCGAGCTTGTCGAGGATTTCCTGGGTGCGCACCGACACCGAGTAGGGATTGCCCGTCAACGTCCGGCCACCGGGGCGCAACGCGTTGCGCCGGCGGAACTCGATTGGATCCATCGGAAGCGCGGTCGCCGCCTCGTCGATCAGCACCTCAAGCGCGGTCATCGTCTGCAGCGTTCCATACCCCCGCATGGATCCGGCGGTGACGCCGCGCGAATGGACCGCGACCGTGGTCACGTCGACCTTGGGAATATCGTAGATGCCGATCGCGCCCGTAGCGCCGACGATCGCGACGCTGATCGAGTAGTTCATCAGGCCGCCGCCGTCGAGGACGTGGTCGGCCGCGAATGCTACGATCTTTCCGCTCGCCCGCTCGACGCCGATCCACGACCGCATCTTGAATGCGTGGCGCTTGATGCCGCCCTGGAACTGTTGAAATCGATCATGCGCCAGGCGAACCGCATGGCCCGGATAGAACATCGCGGCCAGCGCCACGTAGAGCGGAAACGGCGTATGGTCGCGGCCGCCGAAGCCGCCGCCAATATAGGCGAATTGGGCATCGATGGTCCTCGGCTTGAAAGAGGCATTCGCTTCACCGAGGAGGAACGCGACCGCCTTGGTCGCTTCGAAGGGCGATTGTACGCCCAGCACGATTTCCAGCTTCGCGGCATGCGGGTCATACCACGCAAGCCCGCATTCGGGCTCGAGGAACATCGGATCCACCGATTGCGTCTCGAATTCACGATCGAGCATCAGGATGGCCGGGTTCTCGGCGACGAGCTGCGCGCGTATCGCCTCGCCATGGGTGGCGCCCTTGACGTACTCGCCGCCCTTGGCGACCGGAAGCGGCTTCCAGATCGGCCGTCCGGAACTCTCCAGGAGGCCGGGGCTTACCCAGCCTTCCTGAAGCGGCGAATAGATATCGGGAGCGTCAGGCGTCGCTCCGGCCACTCGGGTGAAACGGAACGCGCCATAGTTCGGGACGGCAACCGGGTCGGTTTCAGCACCGAATTTTAGGAAATCGCCGTCGCGCAAAACGAGCCGCGCTCTATCGAAGGCGTCGAAACTCTCGAAAATCAGCAAAGCCACCGGCTGGCCGAGATAAGAGGGAGTCTTGCCGGTCGGGCAGAAAAGATCCCCGGCGTAGAATTCCGGCACGCGAGCCCCAATGCGTGCGAGATCATCAGCCGTCACGACGACCGTAGGCTGAGCAGCCTCGCCAAGTCGCGTCAAGTCAAACCCCACATAAACATGGGTTGCATCCGCTGCGCGGATCAGCAGAGCATGTGACGTGGTGGCCGGCCAACCCGGAAGATCGGAGGCCCGGAAGTCGGAAGCATAGAGCTTGGCGCCTGTTACCTTGGCGACGCCGTCGACGCGACCGACCGCCGGCTTCCAGACGCCTCTTCCGGGCAGCGTTTCACGCGCCAGAAAAGCGGATGTGTCAGCCAGGGCGAGCCGTGAAACGCCAAGAGTGATGCCGCTTACGGCGGTCAACTTCATGAATTCTCGTCGCGAAGCGTCTATGACTTTTCCCCTTTTCTTAACTTCGAGGCGACGTTGGCGCGAAGCAGCTAGCACGACGTTCCCCGAAGTCGATTCCTCCTAGTCACCACCGACGACGACCAATCGCGCGCCGTCCAAGGATAAGATCTCACCCAAAGGCTTCGGCTGCAGAACCGTGGCCTTTGGACTCGCCCTGACGAAATCGAACTTGAGGACGCGAGCACCTTGCGTGGATGTTCCGCTTACCAGCAGGTTCGCGCCCGTGGGCGTGCTCGTCGTGGCGACTTGTGCGCCAGAGGCTCCAGCAAACGGCTCGAAGCTAGCGATTTCGCGGAACGTGGCGCCATGATCGTGCCCCGCGGGACTTTCCAGATACATCGCGGGACCGCCATCCAGCGCCGAACCGCTCGAATACACCTTGACGGTCCCCTTGTCCGCGAGCTGGCCGACGATGATGCGCTTGGCGCCGCCGAGCGATCCCGCGAGCCAGCCCGTTCCGATGGAAACGCCGCCATGGTACTCTGTGCCGAACGGCAGGAACGAGGTCGTGTTTACCGGTGTGTCGACCGCGGCTTTCCGGGCATCGCCATGCGCAATCGGCGTGGTCAGCGGAAAGACGAACACCTTGACCGTCGCGATGCTTCCCGGACCGGAAGCGGTGACGAGGCTGTTCCGGCCGGTCGAAAAATCCACGAAACCGGCTGCGAGGCTGACGCCGGACGTGTCGTCGCCATTGGGCCTGAATGACGAAAAGACCGGCGGCGCGACACCCGGCGACGCGGGCAGACTTGTGCCATATACCCGCACTTCGCTTGGCGAACCAGCGCCCGAACCAACGACGAGGTTGTCGGAAGTCGTCCCATCGATCTGGGTGGCGGCCACGGAGACGCCGCCGCGCATTTCGGGAGGGAAGGCCTGAAACCTCGCCAATTCAGTCTGGAAAGGCTTGCCGGCCTTTTGACTGCCGGAGTAGACGACCACCTCCGGCGCATGATCCTTGCCCGCGCCGACGACGAGGTCGAGGACCCCGTCGCCATCGACGTCGGCCATGGCGATGCTGACAGCGCCTTCGTAGCCCGGGAAGGGGACCATGGTGGCGATTTGGCGGTCGTCCTTGCCGTCGAACAAGCGAACCTCCGTCGGCTTGCCGGCGCCGCCCGCCACCGTCGCCGCGTAGCTGGACACCGCCGGTATGACGTTGATGAGCGCCATAAGTCCGTTGTCCTCGTGGTTGAGGCGATGGCAATGCATAACGAACAGGCCGATGTAATCGTCGAACCGTGTTCGGATCGACAGGATGCCCGGCTGGATTACGCTCTCGTCGATTTGCATGATCGGAGCCGGCGCGTTGCTGTTGTCGGCGGCAAAATGGTCCGGGCCCGTGTGCACGCCTGTCGTTGGATCGAAGTAATCAACCACCTGAAAGTCGTTGACGTGGACGTGAATGGGATGTTCGTCATTGTTATGGTTGATGAATTTCCATTCCTCGACGGAGCCGAGGCGCGGCTGGATCAACGGCATGTTGGGGAAGGCGGCGCTATCGAAAGCATAGACGAATGCCTTTGGGTCGGCCGAGGTCGCCTTGTTGTTCAAGAATCCGCCGGAAATCAGAATTTTTCGCGTTACGTCGGGCCTGGTCTTGGCAAGATCGACGAAGGAGGTATATGCGCCCAGCTTTTGCCCCTCGACGAAGGCCGTCGTCACGCCCTTCCCCTGTGAGGGTGCCGCCCTCACCAGCACCTGGGTGGGAAAGGCGAAGAAGCCGTCGGCATAGCTCACGGCCGAAGGCAGGACGCTGAGGCTGCCGAGCACCGCGGGAGGATTTTCCGTTCCATTGCTGGTGTAGAGCACGCCGGGCGCGGTAATCGTCTTGGCGCCTTCACCTCGCGGCGGCATCTCGAGGATCAGATCGCCCTTGGCTGGCATCGTCACCGCGATTGCGTACCGGCTGGCGGGCGAAATGACCAGACGAGTCCCGTTTCCCGTAACCGGATAATGGACGGCGAGCGAGGGATTGCCGTCCTGCCCGACGATCGCGATAGGCGGGTGCCGTCCCGTCGTCGTTTCCGTGAGTTGGACGCTCATATAGGCGAAGTCGCTCACATTCGCGAGCACCCAGATCTCGGTTTGGCCCGGCCTGCTCCGGATGGTCGGTTCAAACTGCCCGTTGACCGTGAACTGCACGTCACGCTTGCTGTCCGGCAGCGACGGATCGGCCGGAACATCCTTTTCGGTCTGCCCGTCAGCCGCCGTGAAGGTTTGAAGATTGCTGGGAATCGTCTGAAAAAGCCCCCGATTGTTGCTGATCGATAGCGGGCCCGCGTACCAGACGGTGAAGTACGTGGCGCCAACCTTGGATTGGGCGAAGTTGACGGGAGCAAGCAGCGGTCGATAAGCGCCCTTCGCCAGTTCGTCCCCCTTGGGCGGCGCAATCGTGCTGACATATTGCGGCCAGTCAGGATTGTCGAGCTGCGCCAGGCCGCCGGCGCGATCGAACACGAAATTATACTGAAGCAGCATGTTGCGGATAGGGATCCGTTTTTTCGTCACCACCGAAAGGTTGCCGTCCGTGCGCCCGATCGACAGAAGGCCGGCCAGACCGGTATAGGTCTGCGGCCCCGTCAAGGTGTGAAGGTGGCTGTGATACCAGTATGCCCCCTGCGGCATGTTTATTGGAATGTTGTAGGTATAGGTGTTCGACATACCCGCCGCGATGTGCAGCATGACGTTGTCGGAATTGCCTTTCGGGCTGACGTGAAGGCCGTGAACATGCAGATTGAGCGGCGACGACTTCATTTGTATCGGGTAAAGCGGAACTGTGCCGTTCGTCGCTGTATATTGCGGACTGAAGTAGTCCGCGATGGTCAGGCCGGTCAGTGCGTTGTCTAGATGTACGATCAGGGTCTCGCCTGGATAAACCTGCAAGGTCGGCGCGGGATAGAGGCCGTCTCCGGACACTTTTCCGTCCGACGGCGCGCCGCGGATCACTTCATAGTCAAAGAGCAGGAAGTTTTGGACTGGCGTGGTCACCGTATCCAGCGAGGCCACAGCCTGACGCGCGGTCAGCCTAACCTCAAGGACGCCATCCTTGCTCGCCAGCGTTACCGGCTCGCGAAACTCGGAAGCGCCCTTCTCCGGGGCATCACCAGCAGCATTTGCGCGAACCGCCAAACCAGTCGCGAACAACATTGACAATGCGGCGACCGAGCCGACGAGCGCGGTGCGAAACTGGCGACAAAATCCGCGATAGCCGGAACGATGACGCATAATTTCTCCATGGAACTTACGTCGCGCGGCGACTTATGGCACGCTTTCTCTGAGCTTGGCGGAAAAAGCATTCCACGAAGCTTAGGATCGTTCTTCGACAAGCGCCAGCCTATATTCGTCTCTGCGATGCCTACGGCCACTATCTCTGCGAGATGGCGCCGCGCGAGCAGGTCGCGCGTGTGTAGAGCATTAATGTGCGGTCCCGCAGGACCGCCCGATGCGGTGATCTTGTAGCCGCTTCCGGCGTTCGAAACCTTCCTAATCTTCCACTTATGGGCGGCCATCCTTTCAAAGAAGCGTAGGATCAATTGGGATGCCGAATCGACCCAACCGTCGTCCCAACGACGGCGGGCGTCGTCGCCGGCCGGAAAGAACTCGAGATCCGATATGATCCGTGCGACATCAACCGCAACTGTGTAGTGCGCGATCCAGGCGACTAGAACTTGCCCATGGCAATGCGCCTCGACGGCGTGACGACCTCGCTCACCTTTTGGGAGCACCGGCGCGATCGGCGCGAACAAAGAGCGTGCATCCCGCACAACGAGAGAAAGGATCGCGATCACTCCCGACATAGCGGCCATCGTGAAGGCCGCGCGCGAGACCAAAACCGGTGCGCGGCGCTGTTCAAAAGCCGAACCGCGCGACAAGGCTTTTACGCGCCATCCGTCGTGTCTTCGAGTTCGGCGTCCTCGAACTCCATCTCCCTTTCGAAAACTTGGCCGTCATCTTCGACAAGCCCCAAGGCGCCGTCGAGGTCAATGTCCGATTGGGGTCGTTGCAACAAACCTTCGTCCTCGAGCCGTTCAAGGTCTGGAAGGTCCCGTAGCGTCGCGAGCCCAAACACCTGCAAGAATTTCTTCGTCGTGACATAGGCGAAAGGGGCGCCGGGTTCGGGCGCGCGCAAGGCCCCGTCGATCAGATCGAGACGTTTCAGACCGCCGATGACGTCGCGGCTGATCTCCCTGCCGGCGAGCCGCGAGATCTCGGCACGGGTGGCGGGTTGCAGATAAGCAATCGCCGTCACCGCCAAAAGTTCGGTCGGCGTCAATTCGGGAAGGCCCGCGTCGCGAAGCTCGCCAGCGTTCGCCGCGCGGATCGCGGCCGAAAAGCGCGGTTTGGTGCGCAGCTGATAGCCGCCGGCGACGAAGACGAGATCGTAGGGCCGCGCGCGCAGTTCGTCACGAATGTCGGCGATTAGATCGTCGAGATTGCAGCGGGGTCCGACCAGTCTCGCGAGAGTTTCTCTCGGCGCCGGATCGCGCGCGGAAAAAATCGCCGCCTCGACGCGGCCCATCCATTCGCGCCAGCGCGCGCCCTCCGGGAGATCGGCGAGATCCGGATCGAACAATTCCTCCTGTTCACGCTTTTTGGGACGGCCCATGGTCGCGCCTTATAAACCGTAGAGCCGAAAATTCGACCGGCCGGTGAGTTCGCGCGCGGCGCCGAGCTCGATGAGGCGATCGAACAGGCGGCGGGCTGCGCGATCGGAGAGACGCGCCAACTTCGCGGCGCGCGCCGGCGACACCGCGTCGTCGCCAAGCAGGAGTTCCACGACCCGCCAGGCGCCCTTGGCCCGCAATTTGGATTGGACGGCGAGAAGCTTTTCGGTACGACGCGACAGCTCTCCGGCCAAAACGTAAGCCTCTTGGGCGGCCGCCGCGTAAGCGCCGGCCGCAGCGTCGACCCAATCCGCATCGGCCGGACGCGGACGCTTGCCGCCCGGGCCGCGACGCGACGACGGACGGGCAATCGCCGTCGCCAGCAGCGGAACCGGCGCGTCCGTAACCGGGGCAAATTTCGGGGCGACGGGGGGGAGTCACGGTCTTGAAAGTGTGATTCAAGCTTTGAATGACTCTGCCGCCGCGTGATTCGTTGGAATGCTTGACGCAGGCCGATCTGATCGGCGTGGTTCGCGATCTGATTGGCGAAGTGACGCGGATGCGGGCGGAAAATGAGAAGCTCGACGGGACGTTGGCGAAGCTTCGGGTCGAGCATCAGGCGGTGAAGGACGAACTTGCGCGGCTGAAGCATTTGCCGCCG
>PLZT01000542.1 GCA_003152255.1 Methylocystaceae bacterium
AGACTCCGAGAGCCGCGGTTTTGATGGGCCTGATGTTAGCAGTGAGCGCAACACATGCGGATATACTGACCTCACTCAAATTCGCGAACCCGGATATCAGCGTTGGACGCCGATGGCTGCTGCTGGGGAGCTCAGCCCGCACGGCCGGACAAGCGTGACGTGGCCGAGTGGAACGCCTTTCAAGCCCGAGCTCGTAATGGAAGCAGGCAACCGCGCGATCAGCCCTGCCAAGAGTGAAGCCTTGACCATGGGATCTCTTTCCATGCTGACGACAGGGCAAGACATTGCTCGCGCACCGCTCGTGACGTTCGAAGCCACGAGCGCAGCGGCAGCTCAAGCCGCGCGGTTGGCCGCGCGGATCGCTGCGGATCATCCCGAGTTCTGGCCGGAGACGATACGGGCGCTCATGGTCCACAGTGCCGAATGGACGGTGCCGATGTTGGCCGCGTTGGAGAGGCAGCCTGGTAAAAAAGACCGCTATGAGCTTTTGCGTCGTTCTGGCGGGCGGTCATTGCGTGGTTCCGATCGAGAGCTTCGCTCGAAGCTGAGACCACCAGCTCAATGTGATGGGGGCAGGAGGCTCGTCCCCTTTTGAGGAACGCCAATAAACTCCAATGATCAGCGGCAATTTGGGCTGCGCAGCTGCTCAGAAAACGCAGTGGGAAGCGCGCGGGAACCATGCATGAATCCGCCTGATGGCATTTTGCCAGAGAAAGGTGAGCTCCCGGCCCTACCGCGAGGCCGGCAGCGGTGGCGGCCTCGCGCACAGTTGCGGTGCTGAAGCAGGCGCTGATTTTTTAGCCCCGGGTCGTCAGCCCAGCACTCTCGCCTGCGGCGGCGATCGCCGCATCGAGACGGTTCTCGATGCGGCTCCTTGATAGTCCGTATTTCGGTTTTCGTGCTCCCGCTCAAGATCGGGGGCTGCTTTAAATTGTGCATCGCACAATTTCGTAGCAATTTTGTTGTGCGGCGCATATATAAAAGGTGTGCGGAGTTTCAGTTGCTCCTTAGAGTGAGCGACCCGACGTTCAGGAGAAACAAATGAGCAATGATTTCGAAAATATCCCGCAGCTGGTCAAAAATCAGCAGGACGCGGTCAAGACAGCTGTCGAGACTTTCCCAAAGGCCGCGCAACGGATCTCCGCGGAGACGGCGGACTATTCAAAGCAGTACTTTAAGAACTGGACTGACTTCGCGGAGAAATTGCGCGGCGTCACTACCTTCGACGAGGCCATCAAGCTTCAGACTGATTTCGCCAAGTCGTCGTACGAGTCCTTCGTCGCACAGTCGACGAAAATGTTCGAGCTGTTCACCAGCCTCGGCAAGGAAGCGTACCAGCCCATCGAGACCAATCTCACCAGGGCGGCGGATCTCGCAAAGGCGCAGGTTGAAGCTGTGACAGATGCCGCTACGAAAGCGCCGTTCAAGTCAGGCGCTAACGCCCGTTAATTTTCATAGGCGAACAGGCTGAATACGCATTCTGNNGTTACCTCAACCATAGGATTGTAGCAGCGAGAGCCACGATGGCGAGATAGTTTCTCGCCGTTTTCTCGTGCCGCGTTGCGACGCGCCTGAATTGTTTGAGCTTGGCGAAGCAACATTCGACAAGATGCCGCTGCGCATGGAGGTGGGCGTCGAGTGGATGCTTTTTCGCCCGCGACGGGTTGTTGGGAATGACCGCCTTTGCACCTTTCGCGGCGATGGCGTTGCGGAGGGCGTCCGAGTCATAGGCCGTGTCGGCCATGACGATCTCGGCTGGCAGTCCTTCGACGAGCGGCGCGGCTTCCCGAATACGCTCATGAAGCCATGCGCGATCTTTGTCGCGCCCGGCAAGCGGCAATGGAAGCGTTGCGGCGCGCGCGCCAAAGCAGGTATTGAGCTTCCTTCTGCGGCACGCGCGTTTATTCCAACGGCGGGCATTGGACGCGAAAACATCGGCTTTGGCTCGCGGCTCAACGCTTCGAGCATCCGGCTCGGCAAATCGCCTTCGAGGAGCTCGTGCAGGCGATGGACGAGGCGCAAGCGCGCCGCGACAGGCTGGCCAAGCAGATGCAGGAGCTTTTGCCGTCCTGGTCGTTGGCGAAAGTCGTGACGGGCATTCAGGCGTTGCGCGGCGGCGCCCTGATCTCGGCCATTATTCTCGTCGCCGAGATTGGCGACTTCAAGCGCTTCGCCAATCCACGCCAGATCATGGCTTATCTGGGACCACGCCGAGCGAACGTTCTTCCGGCGCCAAAACAGCACGTGGCGCCATCACCAAAGCCGGCCTCCCGGCCAGCGTGGACAAGGCGAAGGCGTCCGGGCCGCCAGCAGCTTCGCGACGATCGCCGCGAGGAAGTCGCAGGACTGATGCAGACGGTCGTTGAGCGAGGCGTCGGTCAGATCGGCCACGCCGCTCAAATGCGCCCGGGCGGCGGTCTGCCGCCAGGACCGCGCGCCAACGCCAGGCGCAAAAGAGCTTTCGCATCCGGAACGCCGCGACGGCGCACAAGCGCCCGCGTCTCCATGGCCAGTGCGTCGAGGTCCAGATCGCCCGCGACACGAGAGATCAGTCCAGACCAGTCGTCAGCAACAAGAGATGTCGAATCAATCATCTCTCGCAGGAATCACATCGCGATTCCCTCTGTCCAGTTCTTATCCTAGCGCCTATGCCGTCTATTCCCTTCTCGATCTGGAGAAGAAACCTCCGCCTGTCTACCAGGGCAATCACGATGTCGGCGTACTCTTCAACGCGCTGAAGGCCATGCGCGGATAGGGTTCAGGCGGGAGTCCTGGAACAGGCGCTCCCGCTGTCGTCATGCCTTCCCGTAACCCAGCATTTTGACGACATTGGCCAATTTGGGATAGTCGACCGCGCGTGTGGCGTCGCCGTCCCTCGCCGCCGACGCGGTGTTCTCCGCGACGCCCCAGTCGCAGACCCAGATACGCGCATCGGGAAAGTCCTTTTCGGCGCGCCGCACGAGAAACCTCAAGAGCTTCTCGTCAATTCCGCCCACGGTCGAAATGATGATCGTATCGGCGCGAGACGTACCTGTTCGCGCATTGGCGCCCGCAAGCGCCATCAAGCCGGACGCCTGCTCCATGGCGACGCAGTCGATCCTGGTGGTCCGGCTCACCATCGCCGCGACAAATTTCGCGGCGATCAAATCGATCGGCCCGCGCGCCGGAATCACGATAACGACCCGACCGGCAGATTTCGGACGCGGAGTCTCCGGATGTTCCGACGGATTCGCCTTGGAGAAGGAGTCGAGGAACAGCGTCGTCACGCTGTGGACTGTTTCGCCGAGCGCCGCCACATGCTCCGGACCAATACGCTGATTGCGATGGTCGCGCGCCACGATATGCAGAGCGGGAAGAATCATCGAGTCGGCGACGGCGCCCTGCGAAGCCCCTTCACCGGATGCGGCGTCGAGCTGTTCGACGGCGGCTGCTATGTCTTCGGAAAGCAGGCGATGATAGAATTCGTGTTCTGGCGACAGGGCGGGTTGATCTCCGAGGACGAGAGCTATGAATTCAAATTTTGGAAAATTCTGACCGAGCACGACGAGACACATTGACAGCGGCGCGGCCAGAATGAGCCCGATCGGACCCCAGACGAGCGCCCAGAACGCCGTTGCGATGATGATCGCGAACTGCGACATGCCGCTGCCCCGCCCCAACAGCATGGGCTCCAGAACGTGCCCGAACACCAGTTCTCCAGCCAGGAACGCCGCCGCGGTGACGATGACGGCGCTCCATCCCGGGTCCACCGCCGCCGCGAGCAGAATTGGCGGCAGCGCTGAAAGACACACGCCGATCACCGGAACGAACCGCAAGAACATCGCGGCCACGCCCCATAGCGCCGCATTCGGAACGCCGACGATCAGCAGGACGATGGCAATCATCACACCGAAGCCGGCGTTCAGCCCGGCCTGAATCGAAAACAGACGCGAGAGCTTCGTTCCCGCATCGCTCAACGCGGATGTCGTGGATGTCATGTTGTCGGTTCCGGCCAGCCGGACGAGGCGATCGCGAATGTCCTGGTGTTTGGACAACATCAGAACCATGAACAGCAGCGTGAGCCCCAGAAACGCAATCTTTGAAAGAAAGGGGGGTATCTGCTCCAGATAGGCATATGAGCGTGTGCTCGCTTCCCTGGCGACAATGACGGGCCGGTCCGGGCCGCCCGGCGCGGAGCGGCGCGTGTCCGCTTGCAACGCCTTGTCGAGCAATTCGATGGAGGCGACGGCTCGGCCGATGACGCTGTCGCCGGAGCCGGATTTCGTCACCGTGTCGAGTTTCTGCACCAGATTTTCCTTGTAGTTCGCGAGACTCGCCGTGAGAGCAAGGAGCTGGGCGCTGAAGAAAATCGACGAGGCGATGATGCTCGTGACAAAGGCGATCGTCACGCAGCCGACCGCCAGTGCGCGCGGCGCGCGGTGGTCGATCAGAAATCTTACGACCGGCGCCAGGATCAACGCGAGGATTGTCGCGAGCGCGAGCGGCATCAGCACATCGCGGCCGAGGACGAGAGCCAGAATCAGAAGCGCCGTCACGATCAGGAACGCCGCCAGATCCTTGATGGACTTGGATGCCATCGGCATTCGACCGCCCTCGATTTCAACTGACCGGAATTGCTCCGCGACGAAGAGATGGCCTCTTGCGGACTCGACTCACTTGCGAAGCTTCCTGCCGGCGGTGAAGCCTCCTATCAGCGCCAGCGCGACAAGCTGCATCGGAGTGATGTCGCGCGCGAACCGCATCGCCGCGTCGAGCGTCGATTGCTGATCCGGCGCGTTTGTCGCGATGAAACCCTGGAGAAATGAATTGACATTCCCCGCTGGCGTCGACGCGGCGGCATTGGCTTGCCTTCGGCGCGCGCGACGGCGCGTCCATGTGAACGCGCCAATGACGAGCGCGAGCAGCCCGGATGCGCCGCAGAGGATCAGCGCGGCACCCACGGGCCCTTCCACCGGGCGGAGATAGCCGTATGCCGCGAAGGCCCCGAACCCCAGGCTGGCCATGGCGAACATGGTCACGACCGCCGCAGCGCCAACGCCGAGCAGGAAAGCGCGGAAACGGCGCTCCGTCGCAACGTCGAGGAGATTCGTCAGATATCGGATCATGTGCGCTCAGCCGCGTGATCGGCCAAAAACGCCGAGCGAAATTCCGACGCCGAAAGCGATCAGCACAGCTGTCAGGGGATTGCGCTCGATGCTCGCCTCGATCTCGCCGCTCGCCGAGCGGAGCTGGCCTTGCGCCTCGGCCGCCGTGTTGGTGATGCGGTCCCTCGCCTCTCCGACCGCTTCGGAAGCGCGGAGGCCGGCGGATTGCGTCTGCCGTTGCGCCAACTCGCCAATCGTTTCGGTTAGACGCGCGACGTCACGTCTAAGGGCGGCGAAATCGGCGGTGAGGTCTCCGGCGGCGTCTTCAACGTCTTTTGTCATGAGAAGTCTCCAGGATTGAACGATCGGCGATGCCGAGTCGGCGCCGCCGATGCAGGCTTGCTCGAGCGTGTCGCTCTGTCGCGGTCAGCCGCGCGTCTAGCGCGTCTCCCATTGAGTGTGACGATATCTTGCGGCGATCATGCGAAGACAGACTCGGAAACTACTCAACTCGCTTTGAAGGCCGCGGCCGAAGCCGCTCGACAACGCCTTCCGTCATCGACGGATGGCGACGCGGCGCAACCTTGTTGCAGCGATGCTGGCGAGTCGGGATTTTAAGGAAATTCGGCGCAAAAGGCTTCCAATTTTCATGTCGGGAGCGGATCATGCCCTTCAAGATCCTATGGGGCGATGGATAGCGACCGGAACTCTGGCAGAGTGAGGTTGCGCAACCAGGCACTCTGGAGACGACCATGCAAACCGCAGCTGACCACCCCGAAGCACCGACCGCTATCCGTCATAATCTTGGCGCGATTTTCATCTCGTTGGAACTAATACCAGCTCTCATTAATCAGAACCTGTGCGCCCAGTCGCGTAGCGCGATGG
>PLZT01000089.1 GCA_003152255.1 Methylocystaceae bacterium
AGGGAGGGGGTGTGAACGGTTGCGAGAAGATCGTGCGCCACGCCAATTGTTCGGTAATGGTTGTCCGCCGTCATAAGGATCAACTTGGAGCTTATTGGCTCATGCCACCCATTGCGTCGTGAGACCGTGCTTGAGAAATAGAAGCCGTCACATTTTGAGGCGTCGTCGATGGGCGTCCATATGTTCAGAATGCATGTCGACGAACGGCAGCATGCGATAGATCGCTGGGGCGCGAGAAAGTCGTCTCGCGCCCCAGGCACTTACTCAGCCGCCGTGCGAAATGATAGGCGCGAAGTGAATGGCTGTGAAGACTAGCGCGATTGCGGCGATAGCCCAAGCGACCTGCTTCAATAAGGCGCCCGTGTCTCTTTTTACTGCCACGTTCTTTCTCCTGATTCATCCCTGTTTCATTTTCATAGGCGTAGCGCAGGGACAGTTGATCGCTTCGCCTAATGGGGATCTCGCTAAAGCGGGCCGCGCAAAAACGTGATAACGCACGCGAGCGCGACGAGAAGGTATAGATCCGACACGTTGAAGTGCATGGCCTGGTTCCCGTTTTGCCCCCGATTTTCGAAGACTTGCGGCAGTCGCGCCCGCAAACGTTTCCCGCCGGCTCTCCAAGGACTGACATTGTCGACACGGCTCAGTAGATATTGCCGTCCTGTCCCTTCCAACCCCTGTCACTTTGGTCGAAGCGCGTTTCATCCTTGAATTCGATGACCTTACCGGGTTCGATGTATTGGCGCTCCTTCACCATCTTGTTTTGAATGGTGGTCGAGTAATAGGTGCTCGCCGAGCAACCAGCCTTCACGGCGTTTTCAGCGCCCTCCGGCTTGCAATCGAGATTAGCGCCCTTGAGGAACTCCACCTTCGCCGTGAAGAAATATTCGACGCCGGCATGTCCGGCGCCTTCGACATCAAGGCGCCAAAAGCGCGTCACGTCGAATGCTTGAATCTTCGCGTCGGGATCGAACTTCTTCCTNNTGCGATGAATTTAGATTTGGTCATGGCGAACACCTTCTCAGTTGCTGGTGGGTTGAGGAACAAATGCGGCGGCGTGCGTGTCGGGAGCCTCTCGTGTGACAGCCCTCTGCACGCGCGGGGATTCCATGCGAATTTGCGAGGTCGGCGCCCTCCAAGGAAAGGTCCAGGTTTCCGTCAACGTTCTCGAACCGGCGCGCAGATAGGCGCGCAAGTCAGTGGTCTCCCCCGGGTTGACGGCCACGTCGAACATCGCTCGAAACCCGTCTATGTGCGGGTTTGCGGCCAAGTTCGCGCGCAAGATGGCGCCATTCGACGCGGCCACGACTTCGACCTGGGATGGGTCGGCGGCGTAATAGGCAAGGTCGCCGCTTGCGAAATCCACCATGAAGCGTCGCGTTCCCGGCGCATCCTGTTCGGAGGAGCCAAGCGCCCACGACGGCGCCATGAATGTGTTTACCGCACGTCCGTTTGGCGAGAGACGCGCGTCGTCGAGACAGGCCGTCAGCCGATAGGAATATGAGAAGGGCTCCAGCGACGCCGGCGCGGCCGCTGGAACCCGACTCGCGACAATATTGTCGTTGGTCTCGTCGGGAGTGGACAATTCGATCAGTTCGACGCGGCCAAGGCCGCAATCGCCTTTGGGCTCGACGAAATAGCTGGGACGGGATTCGTAGTCGAGTTCGATATCCTCATAGGATCCGAAAGCTCGATCGCGTTGCATGAGGCCATAACCTTTCACGCCTCTGTCCAGAAAGGAAGTCGTTCTCTCAAAAGCGGGATTTGCCAGGGGCCGCCAAATCCATTCGTCGGCACCGGTGAACATCAGCAGCCCGTCGGAATCATGCAGCTCGGCGCGAAAGCCATCCCGCACGCGATGATCGTTCTCACCTGCCAGAAACATCGAGGTCAGAGGGGCGAGGCCAATTTTTACTCCAGCACGGCGGGGAAACAGTGTCGCTTCCACGTCGAGCGTTGTTTCCTGTCCCGGCGTCAGATCGAAGCGATAGGCGCCGGTCGCGGCTTCCCCGTCAAGCAAGGCGTAGATCGTGGTGCGCCCCTCACCTGAAAGAGTGGTTTCGAGCCAGAATTCGCGAAAGAAGGGAAAGCTCTCTTTTTCCTTTCCAGCGTCGACGCAGAGCGCGCGCGCCGACTGGCCGTACTGCTGATCGCGTCCTAGAAATCGGAAATAGCTGACCCCGAGAAAGGAGATCACCTCGTCGAAAACATGCGGATCGTTGAGCGGATAGTGAAGACGAAAACCCGCGAATCCGGTGTCGATCGGCAATGGTTTGCTCAGCTTGACGCGGCCATAATCGAAATAGTTTGGTGAATAGAGCACAGGCGAGATGATCCCATTCTGGATCAAGTTCACCGTGATCACCCGCTTATACAAGAATCCCAGATGGAACGTCTCGAGCCGAAAAGCTTTCGAGGCGTTCAGCGGTATCGCGCGATCCGACTTGAATCTTATGTCGCGCCAGGAGTCATATTCGGTTCCTTCGATTGCAGCGGGCAAGCGTGGCAGCGCTTCAATAAAAGGCGCGGCGGCAAGCTCGCGCGCACGGCGAACGACGTCGTCAAAGCCAAATCGGGGCGAGCCTTCGGAACGCGTGGGTTCGGCGAATGCCTCCCCAATGGCTGATGGATAGGCGCTAGCCATTGCAAGCGCGCGCATTAAGTTTCGGCGGGTGACTCTTAGCGACGCGGGACTTGCGGATTGCATTGTCTTCTCGTCGTTTCGTTTCTGTCGGAAATGGCTGGAACGGTTGGATCGCAGGGGAGGTGGCGGCCGGAATTCGAGTCCTCGGAGGCGGCATTCGCATAGTTGACCTCGCGCCAGGACGTTTGGTCCGTCTGGCGCGAGAAAGGCTATTTCATCACTTCGCGGGCGCCGGCATCCCGGGCATCGCATTGTGGTCGTGGTCGTGCGGCGCGGGCGCTGGCGGCGCTCCAGCGGGGCCGGCGGTGTCCTTGTTATGGGCCTTTTCCCATCTCGCTTGCGCGTCGGCGTCATGGGCGTGAGCGGCGTCGGGGGCTTCGATCGCCGCGTCGATGACGACATCGCCGGCCTTCTCGAAGGTCAGCGTCATCTCAAGGCCCCAGCCGA
>PLZT01000406.1 GCA_003152255.1 Methylocystaceae bacterium
TTGTCCTATTCCGCTTACCTGGTCCATCTCCCGCTTTTGTGGGGCGTCCACGCCGCTCTTGAGGGCTTGGCGCCCGCAGCCGTGTCGACGACGGCGGCGCTGGCGGCTGTCGCTGTTGCGACCATAGGGTTCGACCGCTGGGTGACGCGCCCGGCGGCGGCTTTCGCGCGGCGGGTGTCGGAAACGGCGCTCGTATAATATATTGTCGAAATCGCGGGAGCGGCGGCAGGCGCGGCGACGCCATAAAGACACAAAAGTTCATTGATGCGGCGCGACGCGGAGAATGGTACGTTGCCGCCCTGAGCGCTATCAATGATAGCCCGGCCATCGCCGTCGAGCTGATTCGCTAGTCTGCTGCATATTTGGAGGATAGGCCGTGACAATTTCAAACGTTCAACGCCGCATTTTGCTTACCGACATTGAGCGACCACAGGAGCCGCTGGATGTCGAGCTTTTGGAGCTCACGGCAACGGACTTGAAGGTGAAAGTAGCGAACACGGAAGTTCTCTTCCGTTTACGCAAGCGCGAGATGGGGATGATGTTCGAGGGTTCGCTTGGCGCTCGGAGTTTCGAATTCGATGCGCAGCCTCTGGTGAAGCCGGCGGCGAAAGCCACGAAGGCCACGCCGGCGGCAAACTTGACTAAATGAGCGCAAGCGCCTCTATCCTGATACGAGAGTTTGGGGAGGGGCGGCCTCGGCGCCGCCCCGCTCGGGTCACTTCCGGATGCGCGCGGGCTTCTTCGCGGACTTGGGCTGCGCGGAAGCCTCAATCGCCTTCTCGTTTTTCGGCACGAGAATTGAGAAGTCCTCCGCGATCAAGTCGACCGTGTAAACCTTCTCGCCGTTGCGCTCGAAACTGTTCTGCTTCATGCGACCCCGGACCAGAACCAGGTCGCCGCCCTTGGCGTATTTCGTCGCGTAGCTGCGAACCGCCTCCAAGAAGATCGAAACTTCATTCCAGTGCGGATTCTCCCGAGTCTCGGTGTCCTTCTTGGTCGGATAATTCGCGCAAACCGTGACGTTCACCTTGCCGTCGAATTGCTTGATCTTGCCGACGCGGCCGAGGATCTGAAATTCAGCGAAGTTCTTCATCTTGTGCGCTCCATCATTGGGGCGGTGCCCCGTTTACGATGGCTTTCCGTGATGAGCGCCATAGGACGCGATGGAACCGAAGCGCCGTAGGCGGCGCGAGGCCAAAGCGCAGCGGCGGACCCCGAGCGGCGGCAATTTTGTCTTTCGCGAGGCATTGGCGCGCAGCGCCAAGGGGAAAATTGCCGCCGCGACGGGTTTCTATCGTGGCCGGTGCTCATAGGAAAAAGAGCCATGCAGACGGGTCATCGCTTTTCCA
Source organism: Methylocystaceae bacterium (assembly GCA_003152255.1). The sequence continues at coordinate 1,350 of PLZT01000406.1, forward strand.
GTGCTCCGAGCACGGGTGCTGGACGAAGCAATTTCAATCCGCCCCCGTCGCCGGAAATAAGACGTGCGGCAAAAGCGAGCTGGTCGTCACGTGCGAAACCAACCCCCCACAAGAGCGAACCGCGCGGCACAAAAATCGCCACGGAATCCTTGGCTCGATCTCGTCCAGCGTTCGCGCGCAAGAAATTGCAAAACGGCAAGGCTGGCGATCTGGTTTCGGGGCGCCAACGCGAAAAGATCGGCGACGCAATAGGCGCGGGTCCAGGGTCACGGGCCGGTCGTCGATCAGGCTCATTTCGAATCGAAGAGCATGACGTGGCGGGCTCGGCAATCTGCACCAGCGTGTTCAACAGCTCGCGCGCGGAGCGCGCTAATCGCTCAAGGCGCGTCGCGAACGGGAGTTGGGCCAGTCACATCTCTGCTTTTGACCTCGAGCCGCCGTTCGATGGACAAGCCGAAAGGGCGAGCGGCAGCCCTATGAAGGAAGGCAAGCCTCAGGGCCAAGCCGTGTTTTCATGAACATGGAGGACTGCCTTCCAACGTCCGCCGTGGATCCATCCACGGCAAATTAACTCTGCGAGAGCTAAGCCCGGCCTCCCTCAAAGAAACGCAGCATTTCACGTGAAGCGTCGGGCCCTCTCTGATCAGTGTATGAACCGTCGCGGCTGCCCCCAGACCAAGCATGGCCCAGTCCCTCGATGGCCCAGTGTTCCGCGTGGGGAACGCCATTCGCGTCGGCGATCACGCGGCGCGTGTAGGCGCGGCCGCCCATAGAGCCGTCATGTTGCGTCTCCTGTAAGGGGTGGGCGAGGCCGGCGCGAGCCTCGGCAAGGATCGTTTCAGCGTTCGACGGGTGTACCGTTTGATCCGACGCGCCATGAAAAATAATGGTGCGAACATGGTCATTCGCCCTGTTGCGACGACTCTTCCTTGCTCCCGGCGCCGCTGAACCCGGTCCGCCGCGCATGGCGGCGAATGCCGAAACCACGTCGGTGGCGGACCCATGAGCGAGACCCGAGTGAATGCCCGTCGCGGCGTAAAGCTCGGGATAGGTGACGCTCATGATCGCAGCCATGGCGCCTCCGGCTGAAAGGCCCGCCACATAGACCCGCTTGGCGTCGATATTGAAATCCGCCATTATCGTGCGCGTAATCCCCGCGATAATGCTGGGTTCCCCCGCATCGCGCATCTGGTCCTTGATATTGAACCAATTCCAGCATCCCGACTGATTGGCGTGAATCGGCTGCCACGGATAGGCGACGATGAAGCCGTGCTCTTCGGAGAGCCGGTTCATGCCAGTCCCCACCGCGAAATCGTCGGGGTTCTGAGTGCAGCCGTGGAGCATGATAACCAAAGGAAGCGTCCGGCCTTCCGCGTGGCTGGGGACGTAGACCTTGTAGTCTCTGGAACCGGCCTCGCAGGTGAAGGTTCGAGTGAGATAAGCCGCCTCTTGCGGAACTAACACCAACGGCGCGTTGCGCGATTTCGCGAACGGCGCGGGGCCGTGACCGAAGCTCGGAAGATTGGCTTGACGCAACAGCGTCAAGACTTCTCCCAACGGCCTTCTCATGCGCGTGCTGGGAGTTTGTTCGGCGGTCGAATCCCGCGAGCGAGACCTTTCAATCCCCGCATCCTGTCGGGGCTGTTCGAACGCATCCGCGCTCTCGGCGCCATTAGTTGGCGGCGTGATCAATCGAGGGCTTTCGGGCGTCTGTTGGTCCGGCGAAACGTCGTGCGCTCGTCCCGATAGGGCGCGCTGGATAACCCGCGTCGCCTCAATGACGCTTTGCGCGCGCGTGAGTTTCGTGGCGTGCCGCATGGCGGCGCCGAAGACCGTTTTCATTCTTGCATCCTCATGGGAGAAACGATGCCCGGGTGATCACCCGATGCGATCAGAGAGCGCCGCCTTGACTGCTTTGCTGGCGTGGAGAGCGCCAAGGACGGTGATCGATTCAATTGTCGAAAGCGCGAGTTCGGGCGTGACGTCTTCGGCGATTGTCGCAAGCCCGACGACCTGGATGCGCAACTTGCCGCCCGCGGCCTTCACCGCTTCCAACTCTTCGCGGCTATAGCGTCGCAACCCAAGTTCGAGTGTGTGCCTCACGATCGATTGCTTGACGGCGTCCGCGTGAGCGGCGAACTGGTTGCGGATCGCCGTCCTGATGAAGTCGGTGCGATTGGAATAGAAGCCCTCGCGCACCAACAAATCGATATGGCCGAGGTCAACGAATCCGATGTTGATTGTGATTTTCTCGCTCTCGCCCGGCTTGTCGCGCAGTCGGTGTATTTCCCCAGCCATCTTCCGCCCCATCACCATCCAACCAGATGGTATATGGATGGCGTATCGGGAATTACAATAGGTAAGTCGGCTCGGACAGGGCACCCGAAATCACGTGGCGGGTCTGATCCGCGCATTCGAAGTGAGGTTGAGCGCCCGTTAGCCGATTGGAGATGGATTCCTTTTTAGCAGCGCCACCGGCGCACTCTGCGCCACGTTGCCAGCCGGCTGAGTGCCCGCTACGCGGTGACGCTCACTTCGCCGCGAGCGGCGGAAGCGCCTGGCTTTCGACCTTTTGGCTCGGCGAAGGTGGCGGCGTGGGCGCCACCCTCGTCTCGCCGCCGCGAAAATCGGGATTAGCTGTTTCTCCCGAGTCCGCAGGGCGCGGGAGCGTCAATTGAGCGCCGATGAGGCGCACCACGTCCGGCGCTTCCGCAAAGGCGCCGTGGCCGACGAAATCGGTCGAAAAGGACGAAATATCGTGGACGGTTACCCCAAGCCGATCGAGTTCGGCCTTGTCCCTAGGGTTTGTCGGGTCCATGGCCCCGAGGCGCCGGCGGTCGCCGGCGATGCGTGACGACAGCGACAGCGCGCGGTCGTTGTTCGCCACGAAAATCGATACATGCCTCGGATCGAGCCGCGCGACCTGCCGTTCGAACACGTTGAGGTCGATGTCGGGCGCGGCCAGCATGACCTCGCCGAGCTTTCCGTCGAGATCGGGGTGGCCGGAAATGGAAATGGAGCGCAACGCCTCCATGGTCAGCCAGGAGCCCATGGAGTGCGCCAGAATATGCACGCGGCCGACGCCTGGTGTATGCGAGAGATCGACAATCAGCTTTTCCAAGGCGTCGCGCGCGACAGTGGCGCTTTCCTTGTCGGATTCGTAGGCGAAAAGCTCGCCTTTCGAATTCCAGGCGAAGAGCGCGGGAACGCCGGTAAAACGCCCGTCCACGACGATCTGGGCGATGCGGAAGCGCGCCTCGTCCAGGCTGGTGTTGAAGCCGTGGACATAAAGCAGAATATCGCTGGAGACGCCGACGCGGCCGGACACATGCGCGGCGATTTCGCTTAAAAACTCCCCCTCCTCCATCGAGCGATGCGACAGCAGGGCGAAGTGCCGCTTCGAATCGGGCCCGCCAAAACTCGCCCGCTCGATCGCGCCGACGCGATGGTTCGCGGGAACGCTGATCGACTCCAAAGAAAATCCCGGGTGGCCCTCGCTGTCCGCCCCGTCCTCGCCGCGCCTCATGGAGGCGATGAAGAGCTGCCCGCGTGCCGGCTCGCCGCCCGGGCCCAAAACATATGAGACGGCGTTGTTGGCATGGCCGTTGACCATGGTGATTCCGTCCGACACGCAGCCGCCAAGAGCGGGAGCAAGCGCGAGCGCCGCGAGACCTCGAAGGACGAGGGCGAGCGTCGGGTAGTTTTTGGCCAACGAGGACAAGATCAGGGCGTTTTCCCAGGAAGCGCGCTTCTTATAAGCGGCAGGCTAACGCCGAGTTGCGCAGGCCCGTCGCCAAGATTTGATATTGCGCCGCAATATTGTCGAAACCGGGACGAGGTCGGCATGCGCCTGCTTGCGCGCCAGCTCCTGCGTGTACCGAAAATTATGTCCGAGCATAGCGATGATGAAGTCCACCAAGGACGGCGCGTGATTTGAGGTCGCGCCTATGGCGGCGTGACCGCCTTCAACCAGAACAACGCGCGCACGGGTTGGAACGCCGGCGGCGGCGGCGAATGCTTGTTCATGCCCAACTGGTCCGCGAAGCTCGAATCTCTTTACGTAGACCTGGCCAGCGGCTGCGCCACCGGAACTGTCGGCTGGAATTACGGCTACCACCGTCATCACACCCGAACGGGGTTAAAAGACGATTCGCATAATATCGATTATGGAACTAACATGCCAATTATATCAAATAGTTAACGCACATTTCTACCAATTCTGCCATCCTGTGTAAACCGGTTGATGGCAGCGGGCTTCAATTTCCGCAATGCGCCACGAGGACATTCCGGCGACCTGCTTGCTGACCGCCCGGTGGGACTAGAATCGCACGGCGATCAACTGAAATATCAATAGCCCCAGTCGCTACGCAGACGCGAATTTTGATCTGCGACGATTCCCGTCTGCATGCAGTTCCCATATTTCGATCGCATCAAAGTGAGTAGTTTCCGGGCCTGTGCATGACCCCGGCGGAAGCTAGCCCGTCTTATTCACCGA
>PLZT01000420.1 GCA_003152255.1 Methylocystaceae bacterium
CCCCGGAAAACCGCTCGCGCGTAAATGGCTGATTCATGAGGCCGTAAACCGGCGTCCCGTTATGCGTCAGACCAATCAAGGTGCCCCAGGTCGGCAGGCCGCAGATAAAACTCTTGGTGCCGTCGATCGGGTCCAGCACCCAGACATATTCGGCGTCGGAACGACGGTCGTCGAACTCCTCGCCGACGACGCCGTGGCTGGGAAAAGTGCTTTCGATCAGCCGGCGCATCGCGTTTTCGGCGCCGCGATCGGCCTCCGTGACCGGATCGAAGGCGCCGCCGCGCGCCTTATCCTCGGCGGCGATCGCCGTGCGAAAAAACGGCAGGATCGCCTCCGCCGAAACATCGGCGAGATGTTCGACAAATCTTTCGAAATCGACCGCTGTCATTGTTCGCGTCCCTGGAGAAAACTTTCGACGCGACTATTCGGCGGCGGCGCGCGTCGGGGCCGCGACGCTGGTCGGAAAGTCCTGCGCGATCTCCGCCAGGGCCAGGCCCAAATGCCCGGCCACCGTCTCGAATCGCTCATTGGGCGCGAGCGTGGCTTCGTTCATGTAGAGTCCGCGCCCCACCTCGATCTGCAATGCGTGTCGACCGGCGCCGGGCCGTCCGTAATGTTCGGTGATGAATCCGCCGGCGTATGGGCGGTTGCGATGCACATTGTAGCCGAAACCGCGCAGGCGAACCTCCAAGGCGTCGACGATCCTCGCGTCGCAACTGGCCCCGAAACGGTCGCCGAGCACGAAATCGACTCTGCTCTTTTCGGCGCGCGCGTCGCGGGCGGGATCGCGCGCGAGGATCGACGGCATGGAATGGCAATCGATCAACAAGGCCGCGCCGAACCGCCGTCGCGCGCCGGCGATCAGCGCCTCCAGAGCGGCGTGATAGGGCTTGTAGAGTCCCTCGATGCGCCGCAAAGCCTCGGCCGCCTTAAGTTTGCCCGCATAAATCTCGTGCGCGTCGGCGACGACCCGCGGGATCGTCCCAAGTCCCGCCGCGACGCGGAGGGACCTCGTGTTGGCGAAATCAGGAAGCGCGTCCTCGAACATGCGCGGATCGAGTTCATAGGGCTCGCGGTTCAAATCGAGATAAGCGCGCGGAAATCTGGCGCGCAACATCGGCGCGCCGATCGCCTTGGCGCAGCCGAACAATAAGTGCACGTGAGCGTCCTCGGATCGCCGGAGACTAACCGCGTCGAGACGTGTGCTCTCCATGAAGCGCGCCGGATAGACATCGCCGGAATGGGGTGACGAAAACACCAGCGGACAGACGATCTGGCGGGGCAAAACGAGATCGAAGGGCGTCGCGAGTTCCGGCTCGACGGGCGCGTCCCGCGCCGCGCGGGGAACCGCGGCCGCCGCGTCCTGCTGTCTCTCGAAATCCATGTGCATCCGCCTCTTGCTGTTTCGCGGGGTCGCCCGTCTTATATCTCTTTTATCTCTTTTCGGCGCGGCATGCTCGATGGAGCCAGAATTGCGCCGGCGACGCAACCTTCTTGGTTACGAAATCGCCGCGATCACGATGGCGTCAACGGGTGGAACGTTCTAAGGATACAAAAATTAACGAGGGATCGCGCGTTTTTCACTCGATTTTTACCAAAGCTCGGCTCAATGGAAAAAAATGACGCGAGGAGCGATATGACCGATCAGGCCGCCGCCAAGATTCTGCTTGCCGAAGACGACAACGACATGCGCCGCTTTTTGGTCAAGGCGCTGCAACACGCTGGTTTCTCGGTTACGTCCTTCGACAATGGGCTCGCCGCCTATGACCAGTTGCGGGTAGAGCCTTTCGAACTGCTGCTGACCGATATCGTCATGCCGGAAATGGATGGAATCGAACTGGCGCGCCGCGCCACCGAGCTGGATCCAGACATCAAAGTCATGTTCATCACCGGCTTCGCCGCCGTTGCGCTCAACCCCGACAATCAGGCGCCGTCGCAGGCGAAAATTCTGTCGAAACCATTCCATCTTCGCGATCTCGTCAACGAAGTGCAGCGGCTTCTCGCCGCCTGAGCGCGGCGATTTCTCGCGATTAACGCCGCCCCGGACGGCGGCCGGCTTGCCGAACTCGGCGCGATGGGCTATGACGCCGCCAAATAATCACTGTTGAACCGGTCGCTCCCGCGTCGATCGCCGCCGCGGTAAAATGTCCCGTTCGCCCGCAAGCAAGGTCGGACCACAATGAAAAAAGAGATTCATCCCGAATATCACATGATCAAGGTCGTCATGACCGATGGTTCGGAGTATTTTACGCGCTCAACTTGGGGCAGCGAGGGCGACACGCTGAACCTCGATATCGACCCCAACACCCATCCGGCCTGGACCGGCGGTTCGCAGCAGCTTCTCGACCGCGGCGGCCGTCTGTCGCGCTTCAACTCGCGCTTTGGCGGACTGTCCTTCGCCAAGAAGTAAAGTCCGGGCCAGAGCCCGTCGTTACGCGAAAGCTCCCGCCGCCATGCGCCGGGAGCTTTTTGTATTCGTTCCGGGCAAGCCCTAAAGGCGATTCCCGGGGCGCGCGGCGCCGCCGCGGTTTTTTTGTTTTGAAGCGCTTTCTTAACGCGAACCGGCGTCCGCTTCGCTCGAAAGCGCCCGCTCACGAATGGGCGGCGAAAGCGTTG
>PLZT01000204.1 GCA_003152255.1 Methylocystaceae bacterium
GCTCAATTGATGACAGGCCCTAGAACCTGGTATCAATATTTGGCGGAACCCTTCGTCGCCAAAATGACGGGGAGGGTGCTGCGCGCCACCGGTCCGCGCATCGCCGTCGTCGGCAATTGCCAAAGTTTCAGCGTCGCCTATTCGATGCAGTTGCTGTGTCCGACCGCGAGGGTCGATCACTTTCCCGTGATCTCGTTCTCTCGCTTACCGCTAAAATTCCTCGCCCGAACTCTCGCGACCTATGATCACGTGCTGATGCATGAATTTTCGACGGGTTTCATTCCCGGCGGCGGCTCCATTGAATTGCGGGATCTGCTGAAAAAGTCGATTTCGATTCCGTTGATAACTTTCGCCGCGTTCCATCCCGACTGCGTCTATGTTGGCGGAATAGGCGACGACGGCCGCGCCCCTGTGTTCGGTCCGCTCGGCCCCTATCATTCCGCCCTGGCGCTGTTCGCCTTCCGCAACGGCCTGTCGCCGCGAGAAGCCAACGCGCTGTTCAACAATAACGTTTTCGAGGCTCTGAGGTATTTCGACTTTTGGAACGAGGCGAGCGCCGAACTCATCGACGGCGTCAAGCGAACCTGCGGCCTGGATTTAAGCGCGGAACTTGGCGGTTGGGCGCGTCGCGGGGTCTTCATGTACACCGTCAATCACCCCAAGCCTTTCGTGCTTGTCGACGTGGCCAAGAAACTGTTGAAGCACATGGGGATTTCGGTTCCCGACATCGATTGCGAAAACTATCTGATCGACGATTTCATACGTTATCCGATCTTTCCGGTTTATCCGCCGGTCGGCGCGCGCTTTGGATGTCCGGGCAGCTACACGTTCAAATTAACGCCGGCGCATGAGCCGCGAAACGTCGGAGATTATTTGCTGCTGCCGCAATTTCTCAGCGGTTCTTATGAGAGATATCGAAAATGCGATAGCGCGCGGCTCAGCAATCACCGCGTTGATTCATGGCTTGGCGACAAGGCGACGACCGACATGCTCGTGTCGCTGGCGCGGGAGAATTTGCGAGCGGGGCTGTTGCCCTTACGATAGGGAAATGGCGCCCGTGGGCGGCCGGATCGCGGGGAACCCCAACATGGAATATCGCAAGCTCGGCCGAACCGATCTTTCGGTTTCGGCGCTGTGTCTTGGCACGATGACCTTCGGTCAGCAGAACAACGAGTCCGAAGGCCATGCGCAGCTCGATTACGCCTTTTCGCGCGGAGTCAATTTTCTCGACACGGCGGAGGTCTATTCCATTCCGCCCCGCCCCGAGACCCAGGGCTCGACCGAACGCATCGTCGGCTCCTGGCTCAAGGCGAGGGGCGGCCGCGACAAGGTGATCGTCGCCACCAAGGTCGCCGGGCGCGGCGAAATGACCTGGCTTCGCGAAAACAACGCGCCCACGCGGCTCGACAAAAAGAACATCGCCTATGCCATCGAGGGCTCGCTGAGACGGCTGCAAACCGATTACATCGACCTCTATCAGCTGCATTGGCCGGACCGCTCCGTGCCGCTGTTTGGCTCGGATGGAACCGTCTGGCGCCAGCCGAGCGCGCGCGAGGAGGTCGCCGTCGAGGAGACGCTGGCGGCGCTGGACGAGCTGGTGAAAGCCGGCAAGGTCCGCCATATCGGGCTCTCCAACGAGACTCCCTGGGGCGTCGCGCGCTTCCTGCGCGGCGCGAAGGCAGGCGTCGGCCCGCGCGTGGTCTCGATCCAGAACGCCTATCATTTTCTTAACCGCACATTCGAGATGGGGCTGGCGGAGTTCGCCTGGCGCGATCAGGTCGGATTGCTCGCCTATTCGCCGCTGGCGCAAGGCTATCTGACCGGCAAATACCAGAACGGCGCCCGGCCGCCCGGCGCCCGCACGACGCTGTTCGAGCGCGGCCAGAGATACGAGACCGCCGGCGCGGCGGAGGCGATCGACAAATATCTGGCGCTGGCCGAGGAACTTGGCCTCGATCCCGCGCAATTCGCCATCGCCTATGTGACGTCGCGCCCCTTCGTGACCTCCAACATCATCGGGGCGACGACGCTGGCGCAGCTTGAAACGGACATGGGGTCGATCGAGGTGAAGATAACCCCGGAGATAGAAGCGCGGGTCGACGCCCTTCATCAGCTGCACGGCAATCCGACGCCGTGAGCGGAGACTCACGCATGCCCGGCGGTCACCGACAGGCTCGCCAGATCGATGCCGATGGAGCGCAGCGCGCGCGAATATTTGGTGTCGAGGTCGCGGTCGAAGACGATGGCCGGATCGGCCGGGCAATGCAGCCAACCGTTGAGCTGGATTTCGTTTTCGAGCTGGCCCGCGCCCCAGCCGGCATAGCCGAGCGCCAGCAGCGCGCGGTCGGGGCCTTCGCCCATGGCTATCGCGCGCAAAATGTCGATCGTCGCGGTCAGCGAAACGCCTTCGTCTATCGGCAGGGTCGAGTTGCGAATGTGGAAATCCGCCGAATGCAGCACGAAGCCGCGGTCTGTCTGCACCGGCCCGCCAAACAGCACCTGAATGTCCTTGGCCGCGCTCGGCAGCTTGATGCGCTCGTCGGAGTCGATCACGCGCAATTGTTCGAGCAGCTCGGGGAAGTTGCGCACGCTGGCGGGGCGGTTGAGAATGATGCCCATGGCGCCGTCCGCCGAATGGGCGCATAGATAGACGACCGAGCGCGCGAAACGCTCGTCCGCCATGCCGGGCATGGCGACAAGCAACTGCCCATCAAGGAACAAACGTTGTTTCGGGGCGGCTTTCGCGCCGGCCGCCGCAGCGGAGCCTTGCTTCTTTCGGGTCGCGCTCATAGCATCATGCTACGCTTGCTCCGCGCCGCCGACAAGCGACGCCGCGGCGGCGAAAGACAAAATTTTATCAGGGCCTTCCAGATGCTCAAGCAATGCCGCGCGAAATCGCTTCCTTGCCTCCTTCTGGCCGCTTTCTTGGGCGTCTCGTCATCGCTCGCGGCCTTTGGCGCGGAGGCTCCCTTCGCCTCGGCGTTTGACAAAGCGCGGACTTCCTCGGCGCGGCTTCTGGCCGGCGGGCGGGACAAGGAAGGATTTTATGCGGCGGGGGTTGAGATCGACCTCGATCCCAATACCGTCACCTATTGGCGCCAGCCCGGCGACGCCGGATCGCCTCCGGTGTTCGATTTTTCGCGCTCCGTCAATGTCGCCTCGGTCGAGGTGCTTTACCCCGGACCCAAGCATATGGACGAGGCGGGCAGCATCGTCGCCGGCTACGACGCCAATGTGACCTTTCCGCTGCGCGTCGCGCCGCGCGACCCCAAGGCGCCGGTCGTGCTTGATCTCGCGCTGGACTACGCCGCTTGCGGCAAGATCTGCCTGCCCGCGCGGGCGCGGCTCTCTCTGCCTTTTCCGGCGGGCGGCGCGTCGCCCTTCGCGGGACAGATCGCGCAAGCCCTAGCCCTGGTCCCCAAAAAAGTCGCCCCCGCCGAGGCCAAGAGCCTGTTCGCGTTGACGCGGCGCGAGGACAAGCCGAACGCCTGGCGTCTGACGTATCTGGGGCAGGGGAAAGCGCGAGACCTTTTCGCCGAGGCGCCCGAGCCGCTGTTTTTGGACAGCGCGCGGTCGGCGGACCGCGAGGGCTTCGATCTGACGCTGGTTACGAGTTGTTGCGGAGCGGCCAAGCCGCGACAAAGCGGGGTCGCGGCGACGCTCACCATCGTGACCGACGTCGGCGCGTTCGAGATGCAGGCTCTGCTGGAGTAACGCGGCTGCTTATTAAGAATTCGTTACCTGAATTTATTAAGAGTGCGTTACGGAGAATTTTTACGTAAAGCTACGGTTAACCGAAGGACATAATAGCGAGGCCGGTTTAACGCCCGATTCGATGGTTCTGCTTGATCCCCGCGCCTCGAGGGGTATGATTAGCGCAACGATAATCGTATCGTCTGCAAAGGGTAAAAGGCGATTAGCCTTAGAGGAGCGTTCCAAATGAAAAATCTATTGGCCAGCACCGCGATTGCGTTGGCGCTCTCGGCCGGCTCGG
>PLZT01000302.1:0-3316 GCA_003152255.1 Methylocystaceae bacterium
CGAACGCGGCGTCGCGCTCGACCGCGCCGGCGCGCCCATCAGATGGAAAGCGCCGTGGCCCGTGATGAACCTCTTTGGCGCGCAGGCCATATTCCTGCTTGAACGCGGTCGCGAAACGAGGCGCGACGCGAGGCCGTAGCGAGCGCCGCGTCGATTGTCGGGCCGCCCCAATAGCCATTCGTATTGCACCGCAACGTATAAAACCCCGGCCGAGCGGCCCCTGCGCGGGGATGTCGCCTTTCGCTTCGACCACTTCCGCGTTAACGTTCGAAGTCGGTCGAACCCAAATCGAGGGGGCTTCCTCCATGTCCTTATGAAGCCTTCGCGGCGGGAAGGCTTCGCATTGCAAATGCGCGAGCGGCGTGATGGAAAAAATGAGTTCGGCGAAGTCGCTTCGTTCGAAAGACGGACGGGCGTGAGGAAAGTAAACGCCATGTCCGAATTACCGCCGTTGCGGGATTTCCCGCTGTTCGCTTCGCTCGACGAGGCGACGCTGCACCGCCTGACGCTCGACGCCAAGGTCGAGACCTATGCCGATGGAGACGTGATCTTTCGCCAAGGCGACGCCGTCGCGGCGATCATGCTCATCGTGCGGGGCTTCGTTAAGCTTTTGCGCACCGCTCCCTGCGGCGACGAAACGCTCGTGAGCATCCGCTCCGATGGAGCCAGCGTCAACGATGCGCCGACAGTCACGGGCGAAGCTTTCCATGTTTCAGCTGAAGCGGTGGGGCCAACCTCGATTTTGAAGCTGCCCGCGGGACGATTTGCGCGGCTCATGTCCGAGTCGCCCGCGCTCGCCGCGGCGGCGCTTGACGACGCCAAGCGAAAGATCGCCGAACTGATCGGCGAAATCGAATCATTGAAGGCTCAGAGCGCGGATCGGCGCCTGGCGCGATTCATTCTTTCGCTTTGTCCAGCCAACGCGGAGTCTTGTCGTTTTCGGCTGCCGTACGATAAACGTCTGGTCGCGGCGCAACTTGGAGTGACGCAAGAGACCCTGTCTCGCTCCTTCGCGCGGCTGCGTGAATTTGGCGTGCGCACCGAAACGCGCGACGTCTCGGTAGAGAGCGTGACGCGTCTCTGCCTGCAATATGACGAATTGGGGCGCCAAGGCCTTCCGTATCCGTCGGGCGGACGGCGGAGCGAAGACGGCCGCGACGCGGTTTGACGTCTCGGCCAGAACGTTTCAGTGGCCAAGGGGCAACCTCCGGGAAGGACTTGCGTGTCAAAGCAACCGACGACGATTTTTGTTTGCACTGTATGCCGTCAGGGCGATGACGCCGACAGCCGTCCCGGTCAGCGGTTCTTCGAGGCGCTGCGGGAGCGGCTTGCGAACGACGGGGCTATTTCGATCGCCGTCGAACCCGTCGAATGCCTCGCTGTATGCAAGCGTCCTTGCACCGTGACTTTCGCGGGCGCGGGGAAATGGACCTATGTGATCGGCGACCTCGATGTCGGCGATCATCTCGACGAGATTGTCGCCGCGGCCAAAGGCTACGCCGCGACCACGAACGGCATCGTCGCCTGGAAGGAACGACCCGCCTGTTTCAGGAAGGGAGTCGTCTCGCGCACGCCGCCGCTGAGCTTGTGCGCGAGCAAAGGCTGACCCTCCCCGTCTATTTCTTTTGTTTGGCGCGCTCGATCGCTTCCGAAATCATGCGGCGCGCCTCCTCCGAATCGCCCCAACCGGCCACCTCGGACCATTTGCCGGGCTCCAAATCCTTGTAATGCACGAAGAAATGTTCGATCCGACGCCAGGTCATCTCCTGCAAGTCGGTGTAATTCTTCACGTTTTCATAGCGATGCGTCAGACGCGACACGGGCACCGCCACGATTTTCTCGTCGCCGCCATGCTCGTCTTTCATGCGCAAGACGCCGATGGGTCGCACGGCGATCACCGCGCCCGGCGCGATGGGTCGCGTGTTGGCGACGAGCACGTCGCAAGGATCGCCATCTTCCGACAATGTGTGCGGAATGAAGCCATAGTTTCCGGGATAGCGCATCGCGGTATAGAGGAAGCGATCGACGAACATCGCGCCCGAGGCTTTGTCGAGTTCGTATTTGATCGGTTCGCCGCCAAGCGGCACTTCAACGACGATATTGACTTCGTGCGGCGGATTCGCGCCGATCGGGATAGCGTCGAGACGCATTCTAAAGGCTCCAAGGATGTCAGAGAAAGGTCAGCGGACCGGAGCGGAGGCGAAACCAAAGGCGACGCGGCTGAGCATATTGTCGCCAAACCGCTCCTCGGCGCGTCGAACGGTCAAGCCGCCAAGGCGGCGATAAAATGCGATCGCCTTCTCGTTGTCCGCGAGGGCCCAAACGATCGTGGATAAGCAGCTGTGCTCCATTAACTCGCGGCGCGCCGCGTTGAACAGTCTGCGCCCGAATCCAAGACCCTGGTATTCTGGTAAAAGATATATTTCGAAAATCTCTCCGGAATAGGGCATGGATGGAACGCGATTTCGTCCATAGGTTGCGTAGCCCACGACACCGCCATCGAAAGCGGCCACGAGAAGGCCCGTCCCCTTTAAAACCGCCGAACGCCACCACCGCGGGCCGCGACGCGCGATCATTCGCTCGAGCTCGCGACCGGGAATCACGCCGCGATAGGCGTCGCGCCATGATAAATCATGCACCTTGGCGATCGCTTCCGCGTCGTCGGGTCGCGCATGTCGGATGGAGAAGGCTGTCGTGACCATGGGGGGATGTTAGGTCGCCGGACGCCAATTCCGCAAGTGCTCGAATCGGTCAAAGGCGATAAAAATTGTCAGCCCCGAAAAACCGACCCGCGCGCCACGGCGCGGCGCGCGCGAGATTCGATCGCGATTCGACAAATCTATCGCGCCCCGACGCCAAGGAGCAGCAAAACGCCAATGATCGCGCGATACGCGACAAAGGGCCATGCAGAAAATCGTTCGAGAATGCGCATTAGGCTCCAAATCGCCGCGAAGGCGGAGATCGAGGCGACAACCAGGCCTAGCGCCAGAATCGACCAGCCGTGGACGTCAAGGTGCGCCTTGACCAATTTATATAGTTCGTGAACGCCGGCGCCGGCGATGGCCGGAAGGCCGAGCAGAAAGGAAAAGCGCGCCGCTTCCTCACGCTTGAGATCCAGAAACAGCGCGGCGGTCAGCGTCGAGCCCGAACGAGAGACGCCGGGAATCAGCGCGCCGACCTGGGCCAGCCCGACGATCATCGCGTCTTTCAGCGTCATATGCTCTAGCGTGCGCGTGTGATTGCAATAGAGTTCCGCGAGCGCGAGCAGAGCCGCCATGACGAGACAGGAAATGCCGATCACGGTCAGCGAGCGCAG
>PLZT01000302.1:3329-7259 GCA_003152255.1 Methylocystaceae bacterium
GGGTCTTTCCAGCCAAACAGCGCCGGCACGATGCGCATATGCGCGGTCGAGGAGATGGGCAGCAATTCGGTGATGCCCTGTACGACGCCGAGAAAGGCCACTTTCATATAGCCGAGATCGACGAAGCCGGTGTCGAGACCCTCTGTGCAAGCGGTCGTCATTTATTTTCCCACCAAGATTTGAGGTCCTTTTGCTCAATGAATCGCCTACGATGCTTAAGAAAACCTTGTCTAAACACCGCTTCGTCCGATCAAGGCGTCCATCGCGCGCCGGTCGGCGCGGCTCACGCCGCGCTCAGCGAAACATCGCCGCCGTCTTCAACAGGGTGACCCAGACGCCCCAGGTCAACGGCGCCCCGACCGCGGTCCAGGCCGCGACCACGAGCGCCAGCGAGCCGCCGCCCCCGTTGGACGGCGGCGCTGACGCGGCGGCCTCGCCATGCGCGGTCGGCTCCCGCGCTTCCTCGACGAAATCTTCGAAGTCGGCGTGGATTTCACTTTCCTCCTGGGCGATCCGCGCCGGGGAAACTTTTTTATTCGCCGCCACTTCCTCGTCGGTCATGAAGAACCGCGCCGCGACCGGCCGCACCAATAAATTGCAGACGAAGCCAAGGACGAGGAGTCCGGCGAGGATATACATCGTTTGGTTGTAGACGGCCTCGCGCGGAACGCCCGCCTTGAGCTGATGGTCGTGAAAATAATTGACCAGCATCGGCCCCATGACGCCCGCCGTGGACCACGCGGTGAGCAGACGGCCATGAATCGCGCCCACCATATGGGTGCCGAACATATCGGCGAGATAGGCGGGAATCGTGGAAAAGCCGCCGCCGTACATGGTCAGGATCACGCAGAACAACAGCACGAAAAGAAAGACGACGCCATTATGGGCGGTCGTAGGCGCCAAGGCGTATAGACAAAAGCCCAACGCGAAGAAAAGAGCGAAAGTCAGCTTGCGCCCCAGTCGGTCCGAGACGCTCGCCCATCCGAGGCGCCCGAAAATATTGCACAGGCTCAACAGACCGGTGAAGCCCGCGGCGATTTCCGCGATCTTCTTTCTTTGGTCGACGTTCAGGCTATCGAAACCGATGTCGAGTCCCAGCAGATGGCCGCCAAACACTTCCTGTAACATCGGCGAGGAAATGTACAGCACGCCGATGCCGGCGCTCACGTTTAGCGTCAGCACACCCCACAGGAGCCAGAACTGCGGCGTCTTCCAGGCCGTATCAAGGTGCACATGGCGATGGGTGACCATCGAATCGGCCGCGGCCGCCGGGGGCGTCCAGCCCTCGGGCGCCCAGCCGTCGCGTGGAACGCGGTAGCCGAGCGCGCCGCAGACCATGAACACGAAATAGATCGCCGCCAGCGCGACGAAGGTTTGCCATACGCCGACCGACTCGCTCGTCGCGAAATGGCTCATCAGGCGGTCGGCGAGCGGCGCGCCGATCATCGCGCCGCCGCCAAAGCCCATGATGGCGAGGCCCGTCGCCAGACCGCGCCGGTCGGGAAACCATTTCATCAGCGTCGAGACCGGCGAGATATAACCGAGACCAAGACCGATTCCGCCGATCACGCCCGAACCGAGCCACAGCAAGCAGATCTGGTGCGAATAGACGCCGAGAGCGGATATCAATAGGCCTCCGCACCAGCAGCAGGCCGAGGCCAGCCCGGCCTTGCGCGGGCCCGCGGTCTCCAGCCAATGGCCGAATATGGCGGCCGAGGAGCCCAAAAACACGATCGCCAGACTGAACGTCCAGCCCAGCGCCTTGTTCTCCCAATCGCAATCGGTCGCGAAGAGCGACTGGAGAAAGCTCAACTCATCGGAGCAGGCTTTGGGCGCGACGACGCCGACCGCGCGTTGCAGCGGCAACCAGAACACGCTGAACCCGTAGATCATGCCGATACATAGGTGGATCGCCAGGGCCGCTGGCGGAACCAGCCAGCGGTTAAATCCAGGCGCGGCCACGGTGCGTTCGCGGCTAAGGAAACTCGGACTTTGGGGCGTCGCCTTCAGCATTTGGCCTCTCTCAGCTGGCTGGCGGCGGACTAGAGCGCTAGCCCACGCTGCGTTCAATGATATGCGCGAGATCCGTCATGATCGCGTTGAGGTCGAAGTTCTTGGGCGTATAGACCGCCGCCACGCCCTCCTCGCGCAACAGCTTTTCGTCGGCGGGCGGAATGATGCCGCCAACGACCAGCGGCACCCCCGCGAGACCCTCGTCCTTCATCCGCTGCATGACTTCATGGGCCAGCGTCACATGCGAGCCCGACAGAATGGAGAGGCCGACGCAATGCACGCCCTCCTTTTTCGCGGTCTCGACGAGTTCCTTGGGCGTTGAGCGGATGCCGGCGTAGATCACGTCGAAACCGGCGTCGCGGGCGCGCACGGCGATCTGCTCGGCGCCATTCGAATGGCCGTCGAGCCCCGGCTTGCCAACCAGGAACTTGGCGCGTTTGCCGATCTTGGTGGAGACGCGCTGCACCTCGCCGCGCACGTCGTCGAGCGCGCCGCCGACCTGCCGCGCCGTCGACGAGACGCCCGTCGGCGCGCGATATTCGCCAAACACGCCGCGCAAAACATTGCCCCATTCGCCCGTCGTGACGCCGGCCTTGGCCGCCGCGATCGAGGGCTCGACCATGTTGCGCCCTTCCTTGGCGGCTTGCGAAAGGTCCTCCAGCGCGGCCCGGGCCGCCTTGGCGTCGCGCTGCTCGCGCCAAGCGTTCAGCCGGGCGATTTGCTCCGCTTCGACATGGGGCGGCACCACCATGATCTGATTGTCGCCCGCCGTCAGCGGCGAGGGCTCGCCGCCAGTGAACCTGTTGACGCCGACGACCACCTGCTCGCCAGCCTCGATCGCCTCCAGGCGCGCGGTGTTGGATTCGACTAGCTTCGATTTCATATAGCCGCTTTCGACGGCGGCGGCCGCGCCTCCGAGCGCGTCGATTTTGGCCAGTTCGGCCAGCGCCTCTTCCTTCAGCGCCGCGACCTTGCGTGAGATTTCGCTGGAGCCGTCGAAAATGTCGCCATATTCCAACAAGTCGGTCTCATAGGCCATGATCTGCTGCATGCGCAGCGACCACTGCTGATCGAAGGGGCGCGGCAAGCCCAGCGCCTCGTTCCAGGCCGGCAATTGCACCGCGCGGGCTCTCGCGCCCTTCGAGAGCACCACCGCCAGCATCTCGATGAGAATGCGCGTGACGTTGTTTTCCGGCTGCTGTTCGGTGAGGCCGAGCGAATTGACCTGCACGCCATAGCGGAACCGGCGCACCTTCTCGTCCGCGACGCCGTAGCGCTTGAGGACGATCTCGTCCCAAAGCTCGGTGAAGGCGCGCATTTTGCACAGTTCCGTGACGAAACGCATTCCGGCGTTCACGAAAAAGGAAATGCGTCCAACGACCTGAGCGAAATCTTCCGCCGAGAGTTCGCCCGACTTCTTAACGTTGTCGAGCACCGCGACGGCCGTCGCCAGCGCATAGGCGAGTTCCTGGACCGGCGTCGCGCCGGCCTCCTGCAAATGATAGGAGCAGACGTTTATCGGATTGAACTTGGGCGCCTCCTTGGTCGCGAACAGGATCAGATCCTGCGTCAGCCGCAGCGAGGCCGTCGGCGGAAACACATAGGAGCCGCGCGAAAGATATTCCTTGATGATGTCGTTTTGCGTCGTGCCCTGCAGCTTCGCGCGAGGGACGCCCTGTTTCTCCGCGGCCGCGATGTAGAGCGCCATCAGCCAGACGGCGGTGGCGTTAATCGTCATCGACGTATTCATCTGCCCAAGCGGAATGCCCTCGAACAGCGCGCTCATATCGCCCAGATGCGAGACCGGAACGCCGACCTTCCCGACTTCGCCGCGCGACAAGGGATGATCGCTGTCGTAGCCCGTTTGCGTGGGAAGATCGAAAGCGATGGACAAGCCCGTCTGGCCCTGAGCGAGGT
>PLZT01000612.1 GCA_003152255.1 Methylocystaceae bacterium
CCAATTGAACTGCCAAAGAAACACCGCCAGCACCAGCACGAATTCGACGATCGTCGGCGCCCCCGACGACATCACCAGACGCGACAGCGTCTCGATCGCGTCGCGTCCACGCTCCAGCACGCGCGTCAATCCGCCGGTCTTGCGGCTGATGTGAAAACGCATCGACAGTTCGTGCATATGCACGAAGACGTCGCTGGCGAGGCGTTTCACCGCATGCATGGCGACGGCCGCGAACAAGGCGTCGCGCGCCTGCGTGAGCAACGCCTGCGCGATGCGCAGCACGCCATAGAGAATCGTGAAGCCCACCGCGCCGGCGAGCAGCGAAGGAATCGCCGCCTCGCCTCGTTGATCGAGCGCGTCCGCGCCCCATTTGAANNCGCCGCCGCGATTGCCGGAGGCGCGGCTTCCCATTCTGAGCATTGTGCGATCCGTTCGAGGGGGAGCCTCAATGTTGGTCGAGGCTTTGCCGTCATATAGGACGTTTAAGTTGGCGACGCATCTCGCAACACAAAAAAGCCACGCTTGAAATCCCTGCTCCCTCCCGTAAAAGGCGCCGGGGCAAAGAGACGAATCATGACCGAGATTAAAAATATATGCGTTTATTGTGGCTCCTCGCCGGGCGATAATCCCGTCTACGCCGCGGCCGCGCGAGCCCTGGGGACGGCGTTGGCGCGGGCCGGAATCGGCCTAGTGTTCGGCGGCGGCTCTTGCGGTCTCATGGGCGTTGTCGCACGCGCCGTCTTGGCGGAAGGCGGCGAGGCGCGCGGCATTATTCCGGGCTTTCTGGACGAACGCGAGGTGGCGCTCACGGGCCTCACCAAGCTTGAGATCGTTCCCGACATGCACATTCGCAAGCAACGCATGTTCGAGGCGGCCGACGCCTTCGTCGCGCTGCCCGGCGGCATCGGGACGCTCGAGGAACTCGCCGAACAACTCACCTGGATTCAGCTCGGGCGCCATGCCAAGCCGCTGGTGATCGCCGACATCGGCGGCTTTTGGCGCCCGCTGCTGACGCTGTTCGCGCATATGCGCGGCGAGGGCTTTATCCGCGCGGACTACGAGATGCGCTATCTCGTCGCCGAGCGGGTGGAAGACGTGATTCCGATGATTCTAAAAGCCGCGTCTCGCGTCAAAAAAGACGCGCGAGAAGCCGCCGTCATCGAACGGTTTTGAGCGGCGCCGGGCCTGAATCGATTCGTCACGCCACGAACCGTTGCAGCGGTTCGCCCCGCGGCGGCCGCTAATACCTTTGACCGACTCGCGATCGAAACAAATGTCAAGGGACTAAAGCCGAATTCAACCGCGCGAAAGAGGAATTTTTGTTGCAATTTTAACACAATGATTAAGAAAACGCGCGCATTCTGGGGAACTTGATTCGGCGCTCGTTGACCTCGGCGCTCGCCCGATCTACCCCGATAGGATAGATTCGCATGGCCGAGCGGCGCTTTAGCCAGTCCTCCGCGTCGCCTTTCGCAGAGCGCAAGACAGGGATTTCGATCATGACCAAGGCAGCACTTTTGTCCAGCGCGGCGCTTGCGGTTTTTCTCGCGGTCCCCGCCGCGTCCGCCGCCGATCTTCCCTCGCGCAAGTCCCCGCCCGCCTATGCGCCGGAGCCGATCTTCACTTGGACCGGCTTCTATGTCGGCGTTAACCAGGGCTTTGGCGGCGGCGTGCTCGACGCCAACGTCAACCTGGCGGGTCCCGGCGTTTTGAACAACACGCAGACCACCAATCGGGCGAACGGCTTCTTCGTCGGCGGAGAGGCTGGCTACGATTATCAGCTCTCGAACAATCTCGTTTTGGGCGTCGAGACGGATATGCAATGGAGCGACATCCAGGCGTCGCATCAGGCGACGACCTGGTCTTCGACCGGCGCCGCCGGCTCTGGCAATGCGAATATTCGCAACAATCTGGATTGGTTTGGAACCACCCGCCTCCGCTTGGGCTATTCCTTCGGCCGGCTGTTGCCTTATGTCACCGGCGGCGTCGCTTATGGCGAAGTCGCGGCCAATGGGGAGCAGTTCGTCGGCGGCGCGCTGTTCGCCGGTTCGGCGGCGCAGACGACCGTCGGTTGGGTGGCAGGCGCTGGCCTCGAATACGCCTTGACCGAGAATCTTTCGGCGCGGGCCGAATATGTTTATCTGCAACTTCCAGGCGTCAACGGGCCTGCGTCCGGCCTCACGCCGCCGCCGTTTCCGTCTCTGGTTGGCTCATTCTCAACCGGCTCCTTCGGGGCTCATTTGATCCGAACCGGCCTCAATTGGAAATTTGGCGGTCCGGGCTCGCTCTCGACCGACACCGCCCTGTCCTTGCTGACCGACCCGCCGACGCTCGATTGGACCGGCTTTTATGTCGGCGCGAACGGCGGTTATGGCGGCGACAGAGCCGACGCGGTTGTCAATCTCGCGTCCGCCCTCCCGGTCGCCAGTTCGACGCAAACCCAAAATCACACCAGCGGTTTCATCGCCGGCGGGCAACTCGGCTACAATCGTCAGCTTTCAAATCATGTGGTCGTCGGTCTCGAAACGGACGCTCAGTGGAGCGGCGTCAAAGCCTCGCATCAGGCCTCAAACGGCCCCGGCGCCTTCACGCTTACCGACATAGGCAATGGACTCGACTGGTTTGGGACGACGCGCGCGCGCCTCGGCTGGGCGTCCGGCTCGACGCTCACCTATGTCACGGGCGGCGTCGCCTATGGCGACGTCAGCGCCCAGGGGTCGCAGATTTCGGGCGGCCTGTTCTCCGGTTGCGCGAGCCAAACGAAAGTCGGTTGGACGATCGGCGGAGGCGTGGAATATGCGCTGAACCAAAATCTTTCGCTGAAAGCGGAGTATCTTTACATCGACTTCGGCGGCGTCGCCGGCGCGGCCTATGGCTTCGCCCCTTCGCCGGTTCCGCCTTTCATCGGCTCCTTCTCGACGGGAAACTTCACCGCCAACGTCACCCGGATCGGCTTGAACTGGCGATTTGGCGGCCCGTCGGCGGCGCCAATCGTGGCGAAATACTAAAATTCCAACGTCCGTCTCCGGCAACGGCGCGATTGACGCGCGTCGCCCGTTGGCGCAATGCTATGAGCGCCAGGGGAGCCCCGCCCGGCGCCGCCGCTGGGGCTGAGAGGCCGAAAGCGCGCCAGGAGGCGCGGCTCGGCGACCCTTCGAACCTGATCCAGCTCACGACTGGCGTAGGAAGGGTCTATGTCGCATCTTTTCAAGACGTCGCCACGCAACGGGATTCGCCGCGATGCGGGTTGAAGTCGTCGGCGCCGGCGTCGCGGGGCTGACTGTCGCCTTCGAACTCGCCCGCCAAGGCGCGGCGCAAGGACTGCGCGTCGAGCTTGTGGAGCGCCGGCCGCGAGCCGGGCTGGGCTGCTCGCGATACGCTGGCGGCATGATCGCTCCCTGGTGCGAGTTGGAAAGCGCCGAACCGATCGTCGCGACGCTCGGCGTCGAGGCGCTGGAGTTCTGGACGAAGGACATTCCGGTCGCCACCGTCGCGGGCAGTCTCGTCGTCGCGCCGGCGCGCGACCGTGCTGAACTCGTCGATTTCGCCCGCCGCGCGCAAAACTTCGAGGAACTCGACGCCGCGGGCGTCGCCGGGTTGGAGGGCGATCTCGCCAGCCGCTTCGACAGCGCCCTATATTTTACGAGTGAAGCGCATCTCGACCCTCAGGCGGCGATGACCGCGCTTGGCGAGAGGCTAGCGGGAATGCACAATGTGAGCTTGCGCTTTGGCGAGAGCGCGCGAGGCGACGCCGATTGGACCGTCGATTGTCGGGGGTTCGCCGCTCGTGACGAACTGCCCGGCCTACGCGGCGTCAAGGGCGAGATGGTGATGCTGCGCAGCGGTGATCTCGCGCTGTCGCGCCCAGTTCGGATGTTGCATCCCAAGCGCCCGGCCTATGTCGTGCCGCGCGGAGCCGGCCTTTTCATGATCGGCGCCACGATGATCGAGAATGAGGAGGCCGCGCGCGTCACGGCGCGCTCCGTGGTCGAATTGATCAATTCCGCCTATGCGATTCACCCTGCCTTCGCCGAGGCCGAAATCGTCGACATGGGTTCCGACGTTCGCCCCGCCTTTCCAGACAATTTGCCGCGCCTCACGCGGCGTGGGCGCACGCTTTATGTCAACGGGCTCTACAGGCATGGATTCCTGCTCGCCCCGGCTCTGGCCCGCCGCGCCGCGAGAGTGGTGATCGAAGACGCCTGGTTTCCGGAGGTTTGCCATGCGTATACGGGTTAACGGGCATGAGCGAGACGTCGCCGCGCGAACGCTCGCGGCTCTGCTGGAAGAACTCGAATACGGCGACCAGTTTGTCGCTACCGCGCTCAACCGGGACTTTGTCCGCGCGAAGGATCGAGTCGAGACGCCGTTGCGCGAAAACGATTCCGTTGAAATCGTCGCGCCCAAGCAAGGGGGGTGAGCCTTGGAGGACGCGCTGACGCTCTACGACGTAAAGCTCGACTCTCGCCTGCTGCTCGGCACGGCGCGCTATGCCTCCCCGGCCATTCTGGCGCAAGCGATCCACGCCGCGAAAACACAAATCGTCACCGTGTCGCTGCGGCGCGAAGCCGGCGGATCCCGAGCCGGGGAGAGTTTCTGGGCGCTCATCCGCGAATCGGGCGCGAGAGTTTTGCCCAACACCGCCGGTTGCCGCACGGTCAAGGAGGCGGTGACCACGGCGCAAATGGCGCGCGAGGTTTTCGGGACGGACTGGATCAAGCTGGAAGTCAT
>PLZT01000616.1 GCA_003152255.1 Methylocystaceae bacterium
GGTATTTTCCGAATCTGTCCTCATGGTCGCTCGCGAGCTAGGCTTTGGCGCTAGATGTAGTTCGAGCGAGGTTCTGCTTGGGAATAACGACGGAAACTGCTCAGATATTCCTGCAAGTGAATAACGACAACCAAGTGAGGTGTCCAAATGCCCAAGTTCAAACTTCGAACCAAAAGCGGCATCGTCGCCGTCATGCTCCTCGGCGCACTTTTTTCGGCCGTCCCGTCGCAGGGAGGCCGAATCCAGCATGGCGCCCAGGCTAAGGAAGCCAGCACATCGCGCGACGAGCGTCTCGCAGAGGCGAGCGAGGCCAGGATCAAGGAACTGCGCGGCAGGCTACAAATTACGGCCGCGCAGGAATCTTTGTGGAACAACGTTGCTCAAATCATGCGGGACAACGCAGCGACCTTTCGCGCCAACGTTCCCGATCGATCGACCGGCCCGGATACGAGCACTGCGGTCGACGATCTCAAAGCCTTTCAAATCATCGCCGACGAGCATGCCAATGGATTGAGGAAACTCATCCCGGCCTTCGAGGCGCTCTACGCCAGCATGACGCCGGCCCAGCAAAAGCACGCTGACGGGGTGTTTCGCAAGCACGAACGCCAAAGCGATTTCTAATGCAGCCGTCGCTGGCGAGGGATTGCCGCGCGGCGCGGTGGGGTCGTTGGCAATGACGCAATGTGGGCGGTCTCGCGCAAAGATCCTGGCCAGATCGGCGATGACGGTCTCGTCCGATATCCAGCCGGTCCAGGCGAGCGCGCGAAGAAATCCGACCATAAGGGGAGTTCTCATCATGTTTCGTTCCAGACAGTCCACCGTTGCCGGAGCGCTCGCCGGCGTCCTCCTTTTGCTTTCCGCATGCGAGGTCGCCACGGCGGCGCCGATAAGCTTCGCCGGACCGGCGGTCGCCGCTCCGCAAACAATGATTACCAACGTGCGCGCCCGCGCTCGGGTCAGACGTCATTATCACGGTCGTTCGGGCGTCGGCCCATCGGCCATTCTGGGGATGTTCGGCGCGGTGATGGGGGCTGCGGCGCTCGCCAACAGCTATGACAATTACTCCAATTATTCCTATGGTGGCTTGAACAATTATGGCTACTCGCCTGGATATGGCGGGGGCGGGGGCTATGGGGGACGCGGCGGATTCGCAGGAGGCCGCGGCGGCCACGCCGGAGGCGGCGGCCATGCCGGCGGAGGCCGTGGTGGTCATCGTTGAGGCGCCCCGATCAATGGAGGAGAAATCAGCCGCAAATCGCGGCGTTCTCGCGGCCGCAACATCAGGCGATGCGGCCCGAGGTTCACCTGTCACCGGTATCGATAGGTCGTCTTGTGCTGGATCAGGAGTGTGGTCAATCAGGACTCCAACAGGATCGGAGCACGAGCGTTGGGCCTGACGCATCTGGCAGTCGACATTAACGTCCGCGAGATGACGCGTGCAGCCCACCGCATAGGGCAAAACGACAAACGAATCGCAGATCCATCTAAAATACTTTTCAGTGCGTCCTTAGCAGTGCGCTCGACGCCTCATTAATATAACTTCCTTCATCACTTGCTTTTTGTCAGCGCGTCACCATTTCGTAAAAGTCGATGGGCGGCTTGCTGGTTTGGTTTATCTCCGAACTGAGTTAGTTGCGACTCACAAACATCTTGCATAAAGTGCTGGTTCGACGGTCGGCGGCAGCGCCGGCGAGCATTTGCAACGTTTCTAGAAAAGGGGTTTCCATGTCTCAGGGAACCGTAAAGTGGTTTAATTCTGAAAAAGGCTTCGGGTTCATTGCGCCGGAGGACGGCGGCAATGACGCATTCGTTCACATCAGCGCCGTCGAGCGTTCAGGTCTCAATCAGTTACGCGAAGGCGACAAAGTTACCTTTGAGCTTGTTGCGGACAGCAAAAGCGGCAAGATGTCCGCCGACAAGCTTGCGATCGTTCTGGTCTGACATTTATGTCGGCGGATTTTAGCTCGTAAGACCAGCGGCAATCGGCGGCGTCGTTTCAGGTCGACCACGGATGTACTGGCGACCGGGCCTGCGATTTCGCTGGCGCGCGCGATGCGACTTCGACCCAACAGGCGGAGCGCGCCGTAACAAAGCCCCGCGCCGGCTCAAGGTTGTGGGGCTTCGCACTTTCACACGAGCGCGCCGATTGACGGCGAGCGAAAGGAGTTTTTCATGTCCAAGGAACGCAAACGCGGCAACCGCGAAGCGAAAAAACCGAAAGCAATCAAGCCGGCCGCCGATCCGAACCCGCCCTTGATGGCGGCGGGGAGGCTCACGCCGATCAAGCCGCTGAAGAAGGCCCACTAAGGGAAATCACATGCCTGTGCGAACCACCGAGACGACCGTAACATTCAAGCGCCCGTTCATCTTGCCTGAATTCGAAGGTCCGCAGCCGGCGGGAACCTATCGTCTCGTCACCGACGAAGAGGAGATTTCAGGGCTGTCCTTTCTGGCTTTTCGTCGCGTCGGGACAATGTTGCGTCTCCCGTCGTTGCGTCTCCCGTCTCTGGCGACGTCCGGTAGGCCGGAACAGATGATTTCCATTGGCGCCGACGACCTTGCAGCCGCGTTGACGGCTGACGGCGAGAACAGGTAAGATCGCCATGGCTTTCAAGACAAAGGCGCTACGCTACCTCGGCGCAATTTCCGGACGCGGCGTCGTCAAGCAAAACGGCGAGACCATCGCGCCGGCAAAATTCGATCTCGACGGCTATTATCGCGCGCCGGTGGGCGTCACAGGTAGCGGCGAAATCCAATTGCCGCGCGAAGTGCTCAAACGTCTGTTCGGCCGCACGGACCTTCAACTCCTGACCGACCAGGGCCTCCTCCTCGCTCTTCGCTTTTCGGACTCGACGCTGCCTCCGGCAAGCGATGTCGCCCATGTGGATGTGGCGGGGCATTCGCCGATCGCGGCCGGCGATTGGCGTTAATGATAGGCCGCCAATAGAAGGCGGAACTCAAGGATCGGAGTGAGCGTGTCGCAAGCCTTCCCGCCGCTTGGCCAGGAATACGAGCCATTCCTCTACGCCATCGTGTGCAATGAGGGGAACGGGATGCCGCTGACCGTGGTTTCGGCGATTGCGCGCTCTGGAGCAGATCCCTGGAAAGAAGCAGCCCGTATCGCGAAAATGCCGAAAATTGTGGCGCTCGATGCACTGGCCCGCATGATCCCAGAGCGCAGCGGCACTGACGGCGTCGCCATCGCCACCCGACTTTTTGCGCTTCTTCCCGTCGGGCGCGAAAACAAGATCATTTCCATTGTCGGCGCCAAGAACCAAGCCCCTCGTTGGAGCCCCCTCGTCCCTGTCGTGCTCTTGCTGCTCCTTGGTCTGGCTCTGTTTTCCGCTTTCAGGGAGTCGCCGCATCGGGACGCAGGCCAGCACGAAACGCCTTCCTCCGCGCCGATTGCCGACAAAACCGATCCGTGACCGGAAGTGCGTTTTCAAGCGAAGTAGATACCGGTTCGCGTCAAGAACCTAAGGTCCGTGAAGCGAATACGCGTCCAAACAAAAACCTGGAGCCCGGAGTTTCATTGACGACGGGCGCGATTTTCTTGTGACTTTGCATCGAATTGAGTGCTGATTGACAGCCGAGGCTCGAAAAGCCCGGTGTGTTCGTGCTGAAATGAGATAGCGTCGGACTATCCGGCGAATGCCGGTTGCAATACGGACGTTCCAATCCCCGTCCCGTAGTGAACATATATCTCGCGGGTTCTCAAACCCATCTTTTCGTCTTTAACCCAAACCGCGTGATTTAATGCGTCGGGTGGCGGCGGCTCATCGAGGAAAGTTGCGACGGTGTTATTGCGCGGAGCATTTGGGTGCAAGCTTTCCGTGCAACCCGGAACTTGATCGGTTCAGGCCTTTCTATAGTCAAAGGAGACTATCATGCCATTTGCGCGTATCGATCTGGCTCAAGGAAAAACCCCCGAGTATCGCGCCACTGTGGCCGACGTCGTATACGAAGGGATTGTTGGGGTCCTGAAGGCGCCGGATGGCGACCGCTTCATGGTCATCGGCGAGCATGCACCCGAGAATTTCGTGTTCGACCCCCAATTTCTCGGTATCGAGCGATCGCCTGACCTCATCATCATCCAGGTGACCAGCACCGTCGGAAACACCAAGGAGCAGAAGCTTGCCTTCTTCCGACAGATGGCCGACGAACTAAACCGCCGGCTCAACGTGCGCCGTGAGGACGTCTTCATCAACCTGGTCTTCGTCGACCGCGAGGACTGGTCATTCGGCAATGGCGAACCCTGGTGATCGACCGCTCATAGCCTGACACGGTTCGGCTGAAAGTCGGTAATGCCGGGGCGTTGAAGGCGAGTCTTGGCGTAAACTAGCAAATCGGTGCAGAAGTCATGTGCGCCGTCCGCGCGCTGCGCTTCGCGTTTCACCGCTTCCTTCTCACGCTTGGCGGCCTCTTTGATCATTTCACGATAGAATGCATTGCAAAAGCTTTACTTTTGCAAGACGCTATGGCGCTATTCCGCGAACTTCGGCGGCAGGTCACACCTCCAACCTGCCACAAAATTAAAACGGCAGGTGGGCTTGTGACGGCCATTGCCCCACGATTTCATGCACAGAGAACCGTTGATCCAACGGTAATTTCTATCTGATCCGCGACGGTGACAGGAAACGCTTTAATCGGCCCCGGGGGGTGATTGTGGCCGATGCCGGACGAAACGCCCAGTAACTGCGCCATGACCTCCTCAAGGCTTGAGATGCGACGTAGCATTTCCGCGTGGAGCGTCGAAGCATCCTCTTAACGGCTGCTCGGGCGGTTTTTCGTCATCTGGTGCTTGGAGGTTGATACTGTGAAGCGCGACTGCCGATTCGAGGGATTTGTCGGGTGTCGGCGCGGCTGCGTCTGACACGGCGCCACTCCTGCAACCCCAAATCCGCCTTGCTTATACTTTGAGCAAGCGATGTCGCTCCACGGCAGGCGATGCAGATAGCAACGACAATCTTCTATAAATCTCCGCCACGCTGAGCAACTACTTTCCGGAGCGACGGCGTGGTTATAGCTCTCCATGCCGTCTGACGCGGGCAAGTTTGTGGCGATCTTCGAATGGCTGTTATTTGGCGCATCCTGGAAACTCCCCCCGTCGCATTTGAGGACTGCTTTTCGCTCGAAAGCAAACGTAGATGCGGATACCGACGAAGCCGGCC